>NZ_ATVA01000012.1:300000-519018 GCF_000420485.1 Paucidesulfovibrio longus DSM 6739
ACTTCATCAACCTCTTCCTGTTCCTGCTGCGCTTCATGGGCGTCAGCCGCGACTAAGGCCGAAGAGGCCGCACGCATTCACGAGGGGGCCTGCGGGCCCCCTTTTTCTTGCCGGACCGGCTTTGAAACAAGGAAAAGGTTTCCAGCGCCGCCGGGAGCGGATACAACCGAAGCAGCATATGAACATCGAACGCTACCAGGATGCCCTCCATCCTTTGCTGGCCCCCTTGGGCGCGCTTTATTCCGGGGCCATGCGCCTGCGCCGCGCCGCCTACGCTTCCGGCCTGCTGCCGTCCTGGCGGGCGGCCGCGCCCACTGTGAGCGTGGGCAACATCGGCTGGGGCGGCACGGGCAAGACCCCCATCACGGACTGGCTTCTGGGCTGGGCCGAGCAGCGCGGGCTCGCGCCCCTGGTGCTCACGCGCGGCTACGGCGCGCGTCCCGCATCCTATCCCCACCTGGTCCGGCCCGGCCATCTCGCGGAGGAGGCCGGGGACGAGCCCCTGATGCTCTGCCGCCGCCATCCCGGCGCGGCCATCGTGGTCGATCCTGCCCGCAGCCGGGCGGGGCGCTGGGCCGAGGAAAGGCTCAAGCCCGGCGTGGTCATCCTGGACGACGGATTCCAGCACCTCGCGGTCCGGCGCGACGTCAACCTCGTCCTGCTCAAGCCCGCGGACCTGGGAGCGGGCTGGAACCGCGTCATCCCCGCGGGAAGCTGGCGGGAGGGAGGCAGCGCGCTTGAGCAGGCCGACGCCTTCCTGATCAAGATTTCCGAGCGGAGCTTCGAAGCGCTGCTGCCCCGGCTGGAGCGCCGTCTGCGCCCGCTGGGCAGGCCCGTGTTCAGCTTCGAGATTGCGCCGCAGGGCCTCGTGCGCGTGCTGGACGGCGAGCAGCGTCCGAATTTCAGCCAGCAGCCCTACCTGCTGGTCACGGGGGTGGGCGACCCGGCCCAGGTGGAGCGCACGGCGTCCCGCTACCTCGGCCACGGCCCCCGCGAACATCTCATCTATCCGGACCACCACGCCTATACGCGCACGGACGTGAAGATCATCGAGCAGACCGCGGAAAAACGGCACTGCGCCCATGTGCTCTGCACGCCCAAGGACGCGGTCAAGCTGGGGCCCATGGCCCGGGACAACTTCTGGACCTTTGACCTGGACGTGCGCTTCGGCCCGGCGTGGCGCGGGCACGGCCTGGAGGGGGCGCGATTCGACGCCTGGTGGGAGGCCCGGTTCGAGAAGGTTCGGGCCGGGCTGGAAAAGCATCGGAAAACGCCCGACAACAGCGAAACAGCGCGCCAAGGCGCGGAAGAGAGCGAAAATTTTGGCAAAGAAAAATAAGAACAAGAATCCGCAAGGACAGGTCGTGGACGAGAAGAGCGTTTTGGCGGTTTTCCGCCAGGGCGCGCGCCCCCTGACCCAGGCGGAGATTTCCCGCGCACTGCAACTCTACAAGCGGGACAGGCCCGTGCTGCGCGACGTGCTGCACGCGCTGCTGGAAAAGGGCAGGCTGATCAAGACGCGCGGCGCCTACGGCCTCGTGGACAAGATGCGCCTGATCACGGGGCGGCTGGACGTGAAGCGCTCCGGCGTGGGCTTCGTCATCCCGGAGGATTCGCGGCGCAAGGATCTCTTCGTCGCGGAGAAGGATCTGGGCGACGCCTGGGACGGGGACCGGGTCGTGGCCGCCGTGACCCGCGAGAACCGCACCAAGAACAACGAAGGCCGCATCGTGCGCGTGCTGGAGCGGGGGCGCAAGACCCTGACCGCGCGCGTCAGCAGGCATCTGGGCGGGGGAGCGTACATCTGCCGCCCCACGGACCCGCTCCTGGGCTTCGGCCTGGCCATGAAGGCCAAGGTCAAGCTCAAGCCCGGCCAGATCGTGCTCGTGGTGCCCGGCGAGCGTGTGGAATCCCATCTCTGGGAGGCGGAATTCAAGGAAGTGCTCGGCCGCGAGGACGACCTCAGCGTGCAGGAGGCCCTGGTCAAGGCCACGCATCAGGTGCCCACGCATTTCCCGCCGGACGCCCTGGACGAGGCCGCGGCCCTGCCTGCCGCCCCGACCAGGCAGGACTTCGAGGGCCGGCGCGACCTGCGGAAGCTGGATTTCGTGACCATCGACGGAGCCACTGCCCGCGACTTCGACGACGCGATCTTCGTGGAAAGGCGCGGCAAGGGCTACCGCCTCTGGGTGGCCATCGCGGACGTGAGCCATTACGTCCGCCCCGGCTCGGCCCTGGACGCCGAAGCCTACGAGCGGGGCAACTCCTACTACTTCCCGCTTTCCGTGGAGCCCATGTTTCCGGAGAAGCTCTCCAACGGACTCTGCTCGCTGAACCCGGACGTGCCCCGGCTGGTCATGGCCGTGAGCATCGACTTCTCGGCGCGGGGCGAACCTGCCGAGGCCGAGTACTTTCCGGGCGTGATCCACAGCAAGGCCCGGCTGACATACGATCAGGTCAAGCTCGCCGTGCTCGACAAGCAGCCGGAGGAGCGGGAAAAGATCGCCCATGTCGTGCCCATGCTGGAGGTGGCCGAGGAACTGGCCCGGAAGATCAAATCCCGCCGCTCCGAACGCGGCAGCCTGGACTTCGACCTGCCCGAAGCGGACGTTCGCACGGACGAGCAGGGCCGCATCGTGGAATTGCGGGCGCGCGAGCGCCACTTCGCCCACCAGCTCATCGAGGAATTCATGGTCGCGGCCAACGAGGCTGTGGCCCGCTTCCTGGAGAGCGCCGGGCCAGGCTGCCTCTACCGCATCCACCCCCGCCCGGACGCGGAAAAGCTGGAACGGCTCGGCAAGATCCTGGTGCGCACGTCGCCCGAACTGAAGCTTCCCGCCCGTCCCGGCCCCAAGGATCTCCAGGCGCTGCTGGTCAAGGCCGAGGAAACGGACTGGAGCTTCCTGGTCAACCGGCTCCTGCTGCGCTCCATGATGCAGGCCCAGTATTCCCCGGAAAACGAGGGCCATTACGGACTGGCCTCGGAAAGCTACTGCCACTTCACCTCGCCCATCCGGCGCTATGCGGACCTCGTGGTGCACCGGCTGCTCAAGTCCGCCCTGGGCGACGGCAGACAGCCCGTGCCGAACCGCAAGCGCCTGCGCGACGCCGCGGACCAGGTCAACGCCCGCGAGCGGCGCAGCGTCAACGCCGAGCGGGAGATCAACCGCCGGGCTGCCGCGCTCTACCTGCGCGAGCACGAAGGGGAGCTCTTCAAGGGCCTGATTTCGTCCGTGACGGACTACGGCTTCCGGGTGGAGCTGCTGGGCGGTCTGACCGAGGGAACGGTGCGGCTTTCCACGCTCAACGACGACTATTACGCCTACTGGCGCGACCGGGAGATTCTGGTGGGCGAGCGCACGGGACGGATGTTCCGTCTGGGACAGGAAGTGGAAGTGGTCCTGGAGGAGGTCCGGCTGGACATCCTCGAAGTGGATCTCAGGCTTTCCGGGAACGCCGCGAAGCGATGAGCCCCAGGGCCACCTCGGCCAGCCTGCCGATCTCCGGCTTGGCGATCTGCTCGTCCGCGCCCACGCTGTCGCCCTTGTGGCGCAGCTTGTCCGTGATCAGGGAGGAGAACAGCACCACGGGCACGTCCCGCAGGTAGGCGTCCTCCTTGATGCGGCGGCAGAGGGTGTGGCCGTCCATGGAGGGCATCTCGATGTCCGAAACCACCACGTCGAACCAATCGGAAACGGTCTGCCCCTGGCTCAGGCCGCGGGCCTTGGCCGCGAGCAGCGTGTCCCAGGCTTCGCGCCCGTTGTGCGTGGCCGTGACCTCGAATCCCGCCTTGCTCAGAACCGTGACCATGAGCTTGCGGATGGCGTCGGAGTCGTCCGCCACCAGGGCCTTGTAGCATTCCTCGTGCAGGGCCAATTCTTCGAGTGCATCCTCTTCCACGCGCATGGCCGTTGCCGGACTCAGTTCGGCAACGATCTTTTCCATGTCCAGGATGAGCATGAGATGGTCGGGCTGGCGCACCACGCCGGTGATGTTCTCCGAGGAGAAATGCGCCACATGCTCGCCCGGAGGTTCGATTTCCTTCCAGGAGATGCGGTGGATGCGCGTCACGCCGGAAACGAGAAACGCGGTCTGGACGTTGTTGAATTCGGCCACGATGACGCGGGGTTCCGCATCCTCGACGCGGTCCATGCCCAGAAGCAGCGCCAAGTCCACAAGAGGGATGATGTGATTGCGCAGGTCGAATGCGCCGAGCACGCAGTCATGCGGCTGGTCGGGCATGGGCGAGATCTTGGGCGTGCGGATGATCTCCAGCACCTTGGCGACATTGACCCCGTAGTGGCCCCGGTAGGGCTGCTCGGTGTCGGGGAAGCGTTCGTCTATGTAGAATTCAACGAGTTCAAGCTCGTTGGTGCCTGCTTCGAGGAGAATGCTGCTTTGCGACATGCGACATTCATAGGAGGGGGCTCCGGCGAGGTCAAGAAAAAGGAAAAAGTGCACGCCGATGGTTGACACGCTTGTTTCGTTCGTATATACATTCGGGCAGAAAGTCAACTTGGAGGCGGAATCTTGCAGGCAAAGGCGTTTTCGGAATTCTTTGAACGGGTCAAGAGCCAGACCGCGCTGAAAAGCCAGTCGGATCTTGCCCGCGAGCTTGGAGTGGGGCGCGCTGCCGTGTCCCTGGCCAAGAAAAAGGACATGATTCCGGCTCGCTGGATTCTGGATATCGCCTCGCGCTACGGACTTGACCCCGCCTGGCTGGAAACCGGAAAGGGACGGCCGCGCCGCGAACCGGAACCGATTTCGGCCGAGGACGATTTCGAGCGCATTCCCAAGGTCCGGGCGCGGCTCTGCGCCGGAGCCGGCTCCTTCGAGACCGAGGGGCGTGTGGAAGGGTACTATGCCTTCCGCTCGGACTGGGTGCGGCGCAAGGGCGACCCCAAGCGCATGGTGCTCATGCAGGTCGTCGGCAACAGCATGGAGCCGGAGCTTCAGGACGGAGACATGGTCCTCATCGACGAATCCAAGACCGACGTGTACGCGGGCGGCATCTACGCCGTGGGCGTGGAGGACACGGTCCTCGTCAAGCGCATCGAAAAACTGCCCGGCCAGCTCGTGCTGCACAGCGACAATACCGATTACAGCCCGGTGCGCCTTTCCGGCGACGAGCTGATGAACGTGCGCATCATCGGCAAGGTGCTTTGGATTTCCAGGGAATACAACTAGATCCGGTCCCTTTTTTTTGACGACAATGTTTAGTTTAGACCAACATAAGTATACGAAAAGAAACACCGCCGCCTCGATCCGTTCGCATCCGGGATACGGGACGGCCCAGACAAGGAGCAATGCAATGCAGCAGCGTTACTGCCAGTGCGGCGCGGCGTTCATGGTGGCCTATCTTCCCGGCGGCGCAGCGTCGCTGCGGGCCTTGATCCTGGCTTCCAGCAAGCAAGGCATTCTGAGCGTGCATCGTTGCCCTTGCTGCGGCCAGCAGGTCGATATCAATTCTCTCCGGTAGGCTTTCCCCGGCCTGCCTTCCCTCGGCCCGCGCAAGCGGGTGTCTCCGTTCCCTGGCTCTGCCGGGCCGCCATGCCCCTCAGGGCGGCCCGGCTTCAGGAACGAACGCGCAAGGCTTCTTCGGGACCGCCCCCCCTGGCGTTTCGTCTTGAATTATTTAAGTGAAGGAAGCCGCGTATCCGCTTGAGTCGCGGCATCTCCGCATGCATTGACAAGTAGGCTTCCGGCCTCTCGGATTTGTTGCCCGGGTTCATGCCGAGGCTCACCGCAGAAGCTTTGCTTCCACTGTTTGCCTTTGCATT
This sequence comes from Paucidesulfovibrio longus DSM 6739, assembly GCF_000420485.1. NCBI lineage: Bacteria > Pseudomonadati > Thermodesulfobacteriota > Desulfovibrionia > Desulfovibrionales > Desulfovibrionaceae > Paucidesulfovibrio > Paucidesulfovibrio longus. The sequence goes on from NZ_ATVA01000012.1 coordinate 305,781, forward strand.
CTGCATTCTTGCACTCTTCCATGTTTCTCATTTTCCATGCTCCGCTCTCTCTTTGGACCATGTTCCAATTCTTCCATTCTTTCGGCATTCCGCTCTTTCGCACGGCCCTGCGAGAGTTGTGCCGGGCTGCGACATCGTTTGAACGTTGTACGCGCTACGGCAAGTTTGCTTTCTGCCGCTCCTGCCTGGATACGGAAAGCGTCCGGGCTGCGTCTGGGATTATGCAAAAAAAAATATTGCCGCAGTTCTCCTTTCGAGAACCATTCACGAACGCCGCGAAGTGTCCGACTTGGGAGGTGTCGTAGCGATTTATATGTGATGCCGTAAGGTTGAAGGGGATCAAACATGCCGTGGAAAACCGAATACGACAGATTTATTTCGTAAAATGGGCGCATGACAATGAAAAAGCCCGGTTGACAGGGTATTCCATTCTGGATAATTGGGAGAAAGGCTACAATTTTTCTAGAAAAATTCCAAAAAGCGAGCTTGCGGCGCGGGTTTCCGAGGGGAATTTCGCTGCTCCAAACGGACTTTTGGGATGAAACGTGTAGAACAACTTGCGGAAATCGCATGCGATTGCACCGATCCGCCTTGGCGGTGAGCAATACGTGCGGTTTTGGGATCAAGCGCCAATCCATTGTTGGTTGGGGGGACGCGTGGCCAGGAAGAGCAGAGCGGATTCCACGGAAGCCCTGCTGGACGTCATCCGGGAGGACGGCGAGCAGCAGCTGAATTTCCGTGATTCCCGCGCTCCGGCCAGTACCGGCGCCGCGCTCCGATCCCGGCCCAGGAAGAGCAAGAGCAAGCCCCGTTCCACCGGAAGGCGCGCGCGGCTCTTCAACGTGGCCAGAAGCGCGGTCGTGGGCGTGGATATCGGGCTTGAGCGCGTCACCGTGGTCAAGATGACCGAAAGCCAGCCGCGCAGACTTCTCGACATCCAGACCGCCAATCTCGATTCCGGCACGGGCATCGACGCCCCGGAACTGCCGGAGGTGCTGCGCCAGCTGATGCGGCGCGTCTCCGGCTCGTCGGCCTTGATCTGGGTTCTCTACCGGGCGGCGGACGTGGATATCGGCACCGTGCAGGTTCCCCGCCTTACGGGCGGCAAGTTGTCCAACGCCGTCTACTGGCAGCTCCAGAAGGAGCGCAAGTTCAGTGACGAGGAATTCATTCTCGACTATCGAGTGCAGCGCCAGTTCAAGGACGGGGAGATTCCCAAGACCGAAGTCCTGACCTGTCTGGCGCGTCGAAAGGACGTGGAGCGCCTCAAAAGCATTCTTGGCTCCGCAGGATTCCGTCCCGCGGGCGCCACGGTCATTCCCGCCGCCTTCCAGAACATCTACCGCACCGGATGGGCGCCTTCCGGTGACGGCCTTACCGCCAGCCTCCACGTCGGCGCGACCTTCTCCTGCATCACCATCTACGACGGCCCGGACATCCGCTTCAGCCGGTCCATCAAGTTCGGCCTGGACTCCATGGCCGAGGAACTGGCCGAGAGCTACAACCAGGTCCACATCCCCGGTGCTTCGGAAATCGATTCCGGGCACATGGACGTGGCCACGGGGCGGCACGTCATCCTCGGCAAGCTGCTCGACCAGCCGCTGGACCGCGCCTCCCCCGGCGCGGAGCTGTCCGCGGCGCAGGTGTTCGAGGCCGTGAGCGATTCCCTGGAGCGCGTCGCCCGGCAGGCGGAGCGCACCCTGGGCTACTACGCCCAGAACTACCAGCAGCGCTGCGAGCGGCTGCACCTCAGCGGACGCATCTTCGGCAGCAAGCTCGTCGCGGATTACATTTCCGGGGAACTCAGCCTGGAAATGAGCATTTTCGATCCGCTGGGTCAGCTCGAGTTGCCGGGAAGCGCGGCCTTCAGCTCGCTCAGCGAGCGCATGGGCATGAACGAGGCCGTGGCCACGGCCCTTTCCGATCCGGAACAGAGCATCAACCTGATCCACAACTATCTCGCGCGCCAGCGGGACGTGATCAAGACCAGGGTCAGCAACGTTGCGAGCCTGCTGGTCATCTTCCTGGCCATGGGCATGGCCGGGCTGTTCATCTGGGGCAAGGAGCGGGTCAAGGATCTGCAATCCGAGGCAACGTCGCTGCAAAGCCGCCTCGTGCAGGAGCAGGTGGTGGACGAGACGACCCTGGCGAGAAGCGTGGCCGAGGTCCAGGCCAGGCAGTCGCGGCTGCGGGCGATATCGCAACGCTACGAAGGGCTCGCCGTGCTGGCGGAACTGGAGCGGCTTACCCCGGAGAAGGTCCGCCTGCTGAAGCTGAGCATGGAGCTGGCGCGGACCGAACCCGCCGAAGCGGGCGGGGCAAAGCCCGCCAACGCGGCCCGGCCAGCGGAATCGCAGGTGAGGCTGGTGGTCGTCGAGGCGATCATCCTCGGCGACAAGGCGAATTTCGAGACGGACCTGACCCGGTATTTGATCGGTTTGAAGTCGTCGCAGCTCTTCGGCGACGTGGTCGTGCAGGAGAGCACGGTCCAGGATTTCACCCCGGAGGGTGAAGTGTTTCACGTGATTTTGCACCTTCAGCTGGCCTAGGGGAATCCATGGCGTCCTGGCAGGAAGAATACAAGATCGTCACGGCCAAGGTCGTGACGGCCCTCGTGGCCGCAGTGGTGGTCGCCTGGATTTTCCTGCTTCCTGTCTTCGAGCGCAACTACGGGCTGCACGAAAAGATACAGGAGCTGGAAGTCCAGATTCGCAGGCAGGCCGTGTTTCTTCCGGAGCAGATGAAGCTGGACGCGCTGCTCGGCAAGGAAATGGCCGAGGGCTTCGCCCTGCCGAAGCCGGAGCCGGTCAAGATCAGCGAGATCAACGTGCTTCCTCCGCGCTTTGTCCGCGTTGCCCTGGACGCCGGAATGGAGGTGCTGGACGTGGTCGTCAGTCCTGGATCGCTGCACGTGGGCGGCGGGCGCATCAAGATGCAGTGCGTCGTCTTCGGCGACATGGCCCGCTTCCAGAAGTTCTATCACGCCATGGGCGCGCTGCCCTACGTGGAGAGCGTGGACAAGGTCGAGATGCAGGCCGTTCCGGGCGGCATAGAATTTTTCGTCGAGTATTGGGTGCTCCTGGACGAGTCCCGGAGCTAGGCGGTGGAGCGGACATGAAGAAAAGCGAAAAAATCCTTCTGGCCGTGCTGGCGGTGGTTCTGCTTTGGGCGGGGTACATCCTGCTGCTGGAGGACAAGCCCGACGCGGCCCCGCCCGCTGCCGAGCCGGAAACGTATCAGGCCGTGGTGGAGTCCCTCCGCGCGGGCCTGGACAAATCCATGCTCACCGACCTGGAAAAATACAGAATTTCACTTGCCGGACATGAACTCGGCAACGGCCCGTTCTACACCTCCTCGGCCCAGTTCTACTTCGCCGGGGGGGAGGGCGATGCCGAGGGCGAGGGCCTCGTCTACAGCGGATATCTTCAGGCCGGGGACAGGTCCTACGCGATCATCAACGGGGTCGAGTACGCGGTGGGCGACGAAATCGCAGTGGGCGGGTATCGCCTTTCGCAGATATCGCAGGGCTACGTGGTCCTGGAACGTCGCGAGCCGTCCACCGGCCGGGTCTTCAAGCGACAGCTTCCCCTGGTCGACGACCAGGTGGAGGACGTAACTCTAAAGGCGGTCTATTGAGATGAGACCCTGCGCCAAGAATCTGCTTCTGCTGCTTTTCCTCTCGGCGCTCGTCGTCGGTTGCGCTTCCACCTCGGAAAAGGACCGCACGGACGACGAACTGGAGAAGTGGCGGATCATGGCCGAACAGTCCCAGGGACATTCGCCTTCCGCGCGGGCCGAGGAGGTCGAGCGCATCGAGGACATGGTCATCGATGCGGACACCATTGATCCTGAAGTGAAAGCGGAACCCAAGGAGCTGCCCCAGTTCAAGATCACCCTGCGCATGCACAACGCGGACCTCATCGCCGTGCTCCAGGCGCTCTCGCGCGCGGCCAAGCAGAGCATCGTGGTCAGCCCCAGCGTGCAGGGCGTGGTCAACATCAACATCGTCCAGACCCCCTGGTCCGAGGTCTTCCAGGGCGTGCTCAGCGCCAACCGCCTGACCTACGCCTGGGAGGGCGACATCCTCCGGGTCATGACCGCCGACGACATGAAGTTCGACCTGGAGCTGGACCAGCTCCGCACCCAGCAGAAAACCGAGATTCTGGCCCAGAACCGGGCCGAGCCTCTGGTCACCAGCATCGTCAAGATCAAGTTCGCGGACGCCTCCGCGCTCAAGGAGAGCCTGGCGCCTTTCCTGGCCAAGGACGCCGAGGGCAAGCCCCTGGGCTCCATCGAGGTGGACGTGCACACCAACTCCCTGATCGTGAACAGCATCCGTTCGGACATCGACCGGCTCGTGCGCATGATCACCCGGCTGGACGCTCCGCGCGCCCAGATCAAGCTCAAGGCCCACATCGTGGAAACCACCCAGGACACGGCCCGCGCCCTCGGCATCCAGTGGGGCGGTTCCTACCAGGGCAACGTCTACGACGGCTCCAACCTGTACATCTCCCCCGGCGGCACCACGGGCTCCACCACCAGCGCCTCCACCAACGAGGGACGGGCGGGAACCTACAATCCAACGCTGGGAACCTCTTCCAGCGGCAAGGGCGTCGGCATCAACCTGACGCCGAGCGGATTCGACTCGGCGGGCACGGGCCTTTCCCTGGGGCTGGGCTTCGGCACCGTGGGTGAAAACCTGCTCGAGATGCAGCTCAAGGCCCTGGAACAGGACAACAAGCTGCGCATCATCTCCTCGCCGTCCATCACCACCATGGACAACCAGAAGGCCTACACGGAATCCGGCGAGCGCGTGCCCTACGCCACCACCGAGACGAGCGGCGGCGTGGTCACCACCACGGTCAAGTTCGAGGAGGTGGTCCTGCGTCTGGAGATCACCCCGCACATCATCGACGACCAGTACATCAAGCTGAACATCCTGATCCAGAAGGACGAGGTGGACGAATCCCGCGATGTGGACGGCAACTACTTCATTCTCAAGAAGAAGACCGAGACCACGCTCATCGCCCGCGACGGCGAGACAGTGGTCATCTCCGGCCTGAGCAAGCAGCGCTCCTACCGCAACGAGAACGGCGTGCCCTACCTCAAGGATCTGCCGGGCGGCAACCGCCTCTTCGGCAGCGAGAGCAAGCAGGACACCATGGACGAGTTCATGATCTTCATCACCCCGGACGTGCTTTCCAAGTGGCGTCCGGGCGAGCGCCAGAAGACCCTGGACGAGATCGAGAAGGAGCTGGAAGAAAGGCGCAAGGCGGAAGCGGCGGCGCAGGAGGGCAAAGAGGCCGGAGGCACGGACACGCAGCAGGAGGCGGGCGCGCCCGCCGAAGGAGCCGGGCAATGAAGTATTTCGAGCGGCTCGGCCTGGTCCGGGAACCCTTTTCCAGTTCGCCGGATCCGGGCTTTCTGTTCTATTCCAGGCAGCACATCACCTGCCTTCAGGAGCTGGAGATCGCGGTGCGCCTGCGCCGCGGGCTGAACATGGTCATCGGCGACATCGGCACGGGCAAGACCACGCTCTGCCGGCGCTTCGTGCGCAACCTGAGCCGGAACAAGTCCATTTCCGTGCACCTGCTGCTGGACCCCGGCTTTTCCTCGGCCCGCGCCTTTTTGCGCGTGCTCTGCACCCAGCTCTGCGGCGAGCTTCCGGACAGCCGCCTGAGCCTCTGGTCGCTGAAGGAGATGATCAAGAAGGCGCTGTTGCGCATGGGCATGCGCGAGGACAAGACCATCGTCCTGATCATCGACGAGGGCCAGAAGATGAGCCGCGAGTGCCTGGAAATCCTGCGCGAGCTGCTCAACTACGAAACCAACGACGCCAAGCTGCTCCAGATCGTGATTTTCGGCCAGCGGGAGCTGGAACCCGTGGTCGCGGGAATGCCCAACTTCCTTGACCGCGTGAATTTCTACCACAAGCTCAGCCCGCTGAGCTTCCGCGAGATGCGCTCCATGATCGAGTACCGCGTGGGCAAGGCCGTGGGCGAAGGCTGCTTCCCGCCTTCGCTCTTCAGCGGCCCGGCCCTCTGGACCATTCACCGGGCCACGGGCGGGTACCCGCGCAAGGTGGTGCGCCTTTGCCACAAGAGCCTGCTGCAGATGCTCATCGCAGACAAGAGCGTGGTCACGCGGGGGACGGTCCGCCGCGTCCTGCGCGAGGAGGCGCAGCTTCGCCGTCCGTCGCGCTGGGGCTGGGTCGCGGCGGGAACGGCCGCCGTGGTCCTGGCGAGCGGGCTGGCGGCCGTGCGCTACGTGCCGGAATTCCGCGCGCTGATCCCCGGACTCGAATCCGCGCTCGCGTCCATGTCCGACTCCGGGGACGTGCTCGTCCTGCCGGAGAATGGGCCGCAGAGCCTGCGTCTCGGCTCCGGCCTGACCGTGGGCGACGGCGGAGCCGTGGAACCCTTCATCCCGTCCAGCGAAATGCCGGAATATTTCGGGGGCATGCACCTGGCCAAGGGCGAGAGCCTTTCCGAGGCGGTGCGGCTGGTCTACGGCGTCTACGACAAGGACAACCTCAAGCGCGTGCTGGCCGCGAATCCGGGCCTGCGCGACCCGGACAACGTGCCGGGGGCGACGGAACTGCGCTTCCCGCTCGTTGTTCCGCGCGGGGACGCGTTGCCCGGCGGCTTGATCTGGGTTCGCCTGGGTTCCTCGTCGAGCCTGGAGGAGGCCCACGCCAAGCTGCGTCAATTCGCCTTTTTCGGGCTGGACCTCCGGCTGCTCCCGCAGTTCTCCCGCGTGGGCGGGCTGCGCTTCCAGATCGTGCTGGAAGAGCCGGAAACGAGCGAGCAGGAAGCGCTGTCGCGGCTCGAAAAGCTGCCCCTGGCCCTGCAGAAGACCGCTGATGCGTATCGCCCCCTGGAAGGGGTGGTGCTGCTCGGCCAAACCAACGCCGCCGCGCGCAAGGCTCTGGCGCGGGCGGAAGAAGCCGTCCGCTAGCCGGGCTGGGGAGTCGGATCAGGTGCCGAAACGCGAGCGCAAACGGCTGGGCGACCTGCTCATCGAAGCGGGCGTCATCACCCAGGCCCAGCTCAAGGAGGCTTTGACCGGACAGAAGCAGTCCGGCCTGAAGCTCGGCCAGTACATGATCCAGACGGGCATGATCAAGGAAGAGGTCATGCTCACGACGCTTTCGGCCCAGCTGCGCATCCCCAAATACCAGCCGGACAAGCATCCCTTCGAGGAAGGCGTGAGCAGCCTCGTCTCGGAGCAGATCGCCCGCAAGAACCGCATCGTTCCCCTCCAGCGCAAGGGCTCCCTGCTCATCGTGGCCATGCCCGACCCCATGGACATCAACGCCCTGGACACGGTCGAAATCGCCTCGAACATGGAAGTGGAGCCCGTCATCTGCTCGGAGAACGACTTCGAGATGCTCTTTTCGTCCATCTACGGCCGGGGCATCGTGCCCGACGCGGCCTACGAGGGCATCGCCGAGGAGGCCGGAGTCCAGGACGAGGGCGAAATCAGGCGCGACGCCGAAGTCAATGTGGACGCGCTTACGGACATGGCCGAGCAGGCCCCGGTCATCCGCATGGTCAACTCCATCCTCAACCAGGCCGTGCGCGAAAAGGCCAGCGACATCCACATCAGCCCGGAACGCGACTTCGTGACCGTGCGCTACCGCGTGGACGGCAAGCTCCGCTCCGTGCCCGCCCCGCCGAAATCCATCTTTCTGCCCCTGGTCTCGCGCCTGAAGATCATGGCCAACATGGACATCGCCATCAGCAAGATTCCCCAGGACGGGCGATTTTCCTTCCATACCCAGAACCATGAGTTCAACGTGCGCGTGTCCTCCCTGCCGACCATCTACGGCGAGAACCTCGTGCTCCGCCTGCTCGACCGCAACGCCCACGGCCTGACCCTGGACGAGCTGGGCTTCTCCGTGCACGACCGCCCCAAGGTGGACCTGGCCATCCGCCAGCCCTACGGCATGATCCTGGCGGCAGGCCCCACGGGCAGCGGCAAGACCACCACGCTCTATTCGTTCCTGCGGGCCATCAAGAACGACGAGATCAACATCCTGACCCTGGAAGACCCGGTCGAATACCGCATCGACAAGATCCGGCAGGTGCAGCTGAACACCAAGGCGGGCATGACCTTCGCCTCGGGCCTGCGCTCCATCCTGCGCCAGGATCCGGACGTGGTGCTCGTGGGCGAGATACGCGACCAGGAAACAGCGGCCATCGCAACCCAGGCGGCGCTCACGGGCCACCGCGTGCTCTCGACGCTGCACACCAACGAGGCCGCCGGAGCCATCACCCGTCTCGTGGAGATGGGCCTGGAGCCGTTCCTCGTGGCTTCGGTGCTGCTGCTCTCCGTGAGCCAGCGGCTCGTGCGCAAGGTCTGCCCGTTTTGCCAGGAGCCCTACGATCCGCCCGAATATCTCATCAAATCCTTCGGCCTCTGGAACGTGCGCGACCGCGTGACCTTCATGCGCGGCAAGGGCTGCCCCCAGTGCGGCCAGTCCGGATACAAGGGCCGTCTCGCGCTGTTCGAGATTCTCCAGGTGGACGAGATGATCCAGGACATGATCCTGCGGCGCGCCTCGTCCCAGGAAATGTCCCGCGCGGCCGTGCGCGGCAAGACCATGCGCACCCTGAAGATGGACGCCGCGCGCAAGATCGCGGCCGGACTGATCACCCTGGAGGAGGCCGCCTCCTCCATCATGCTCTAGGTCGTTGCCATGCCCGTATTCAGCTACAAGGCCATGACCGGGGAAGGGTCCAAAGTTTCCGGTACGCTGGAAGCGGAATCCCTGGAACTGGCCTATGAAAAGGTGCTCAACCTGGGCTACCTGCCTTCGAGCGTGAAGCAGGGCGGGAAGGTGAAGACCCGCACGGAGACCGATGCGGGCGGGCTGACCATGCTCTTCACCAAGGTCAAGGCCCAGGACGTCATCCTCTTCACCAAGCAGCTCAGGACCATGCTCAACGCGGGCATTCCCGTGCTCCAGTCGATGCAGACCCTGCTCGCGCAGATCGAGAATCCCAGGCTCAAGGCCGCCGTGGAAGAAATCGCCAAGGACATCACGGGCGGCCAGTCCATGTACCGCGCCTTCGGCAAGCACAAGAAGATCTTCAGCCCGCTCTACTGCAACATGCTCCGCGCCGGCGAAATTTCCGGTACGCTGATCCAGGTGCTCGACAGGCTGATCTACATCATCGAGCACGAAAACAAGGTCCGCAAGGACATCCAGAGCGCCCTGACCTACCCGATCATCGTGGTCGTGGCCCTTGTGGCGGCCTTCGTGGTGCTGATCGTCTTCGTGCTCCCGAACTTCATCAAGCTCTTCAAGGACCAGGGCGTGGCCCTGCCCTGGCCGACCCAGGTCTGCGTGCGGCTGCACGAGATCATTTCGGGATACTGGCCCATCATCGTGCCTGCGATCCTCGGCACGCTGTTCGCCCTCTGGTATTGGAGCAAGACCGACCGCGGCAGGCTTTTCTTCGACACGCTCCTGCTCAACCTGCCCATACTCGGCCCCGTGTTCGTCAAGGCCGCCATGTCCCGCTTCGGCAGCATCTTCGCCATACTCCAGTCCAGCGGCATCACCGTGCTGGAAAGCGTGGACATCATTTCCGGCACCATCGGCAACGCCGCCGTGTCCAAGCAGTTCGAGGGCGTGCGCGAGCTGCTGGAACAGGGGCGCGGCCTGGCGTATCCGCTCAAGAAAGCGAAATATTTTACGCCGATGCTTGTGACCATGGTCGCCATCGGCGAGGAGTCCGGTCAGCTGGAGGAAATGCTCAAGGAAGTCGCCCAGCACTACGACTACGAGGTCGAGTACTCGGTGGCCAAGATGAGCGAACTGCTCGGTCCGGTGCTCGTGGCCTGCCTCGCGTGCGTGGTCGGCTTCTTCGCCCTGGCCGTGATGCTGCCCATGCTCGACCTGATGAGTTCCGCCCTGGCAGGGGCCTAGCAATGCGGCATTCGTGTGGATTACGGCAATAAGGACTTGGGCTGCGAAAGCGCGTGTGGTATGCCTGGAGCAGCGAATACTTCATCAACGTCTACCGAGCGGAGCCGGGAAAAGCGGTTCCGTGAGGGGGGGAGAAACATGGAAATCAGGAAAAGACAGCGCAGGGAAGGCGGCTTCACGCTCATCGAGCTGATCACCGTCATCATCATCCTCGGCATTCTGGCCGCCGTGGTCACGCCCCGGTACTTCAGCATGGTCGGCGACGCCAACGACGCCGCAGCCAATGGTGCCCTGGCCGAAGGCGCGGCCCGCCTGAATCTGGCCTTTGCGCAGCACATCATGAACAATGCCGGAACGCCTCCGGCGAACCTCGGCGTCATCAATGCCGCTGGCGGCACTCTGGGAGCCAACCCCGTGGACATCGGCGACTACCAGGTTTCCTACTCGCAGACTGGTACCAGTGTCACCATTTCCTTGTTTGAAGACGACGGCACTACGGCCGTAAACTGGGCGGCCGGCGGTGCCGCAACCAAGGTCGTGCCCTGGCCCGGCTCCTAGCCATTGGCTGACACACGCGGCGATCCTCTGATCGCGCGTCGAAACGGGGGAGCTTCGGCTCCCCCCGGAAATTTCTCGGCAGGAGAGTGAAACGGCGTGGGCAGCTTCCCCTATCCGCATGGCCGGAGTCAGCAGGGCTTCACGCTCATCGAGCTCATCACCGTGATCATCATCCTCGGCATTCTGGCCGCGGTGGTCACCCCCCGCTATTTCAGCATGGTGGACGATGCGCGCGTCGCCGCCGCGCGCGGCGCCGTGGCCGAGGGCGCGTCCCGGTTCTACATGACCTTCGCGGACTACACGCTGAATAATTCCCATACCACGCCCGCAGGGCTCTCGGACATCTCCGGAGCCGCCTACCTCGGCCTCGACGGCGGCAACCGTCTGGTGGTGGGGGACTTTCGCCTGACCTACGGCGGCGGCGCGGACGGCGCGGACGTGACCATCGACGTGGAGGACCGGGGCGGCGACGGCGGCTGGAGCGAGGTGGACGCCGCCTCGGCCACGGTTCCCTGGCCCGGTTCCTGAACCTGAATCACGCTCGGCAAAGAGATCGCAGATGGCCCAGATCAACGCTTTTTTCAAGATGCTCCACGAACTCGGCGGCTCGGACCTGCACCTGAGCACGGGCGCGCCGCCCATGCTCCGGCTGCGCGGCGATCTCCAGCGCATCAAGCACAAGCCCTTCAGCGACGAAGAATTGAAGAAGCTGATCTACGAGATCACGCCGGAAGCCAAGATCAAGGAATTCGAGGAGAGCGGGGACATCGACTTCGCCCACGAGGTGCCGGGTCTGGCCCGCTACCGCGTGAATTTCTTTCGCCAGCATCGCGGGGTGGGCGCGGTCTTCCGCGAGATTCCCCAGTTCATCCTGAGCATGGAGCAGTTGGGCCTGCCTCCGCAGCTCGCGGACCTGGCCATGCTCGACAAGGGCATCGTGCTCGTGACCGGCCCCACGGGCAGCGGCAAGTCCACGACCCTGGCGGCCATGATCGACCACGCCAACCGCAACCGCCGCGACCACATCCTGACCATCGAAGATCCCATCGAGTTCGTGCACAAGTCCCAGGGCTGCCTCGTGAACCAGCGCGAAATCGGGCGGCATACGCGGGGCTTCAAGGCGGCCCTGCGCGGCGCTCTGCGCGAGGATCCGGACATCATCCTCGTGGGCGAAATGCGCGACTACGAAACCATCGCCCTGGCCCTGGAAGCGGCGGAGACGGGCCACCTCGTGCTTTCGACGCTGCACACCGTCTCGGCGGTCAAGACCATCGACCGGATCATCGAGGTCTTCCCGGAAGACATGCAGGCCCAGGTCCGCTCCAGCTTTGCGGACTCCTTCAAGGCCGTGGTTTCCCAGACCCTGATGAAGCGCGCGGACGGCAAGGGCCGCGTGGCCGGGCTGGAGATCCTGCGCGGAACCCCGGCCGTGCGCAACCTGATCCGCAAGGGCGAGAACCATCAGATCCCTTCCGTGATGCAGACCAACAGGCATCTCGGCATGCAGCCTCTGGACGACCACATCCGCGAGCTGCTGGAAAAGGGGCTCATCGATCGGGAAACCGCCCGCAGACATGCCCTGGACCGCAGCAAATTCGAGGACGGCGGCAGGGACGCGCTCTAGGATTCGAGGAGGGTTCGCCAGATGCGGCCAGAGCAGTTCAACGCCATGGCGGCGGCAGTCCTGAAACGCCATCCCCGGCTTTCCGACATTCTTTTCACCGTGGGCGCGAGCGTGCAGGCCGAGGTGGACGGCGAACTCGTCCCGGTGCGCGTGCGCGGACTGGAAACGCTCACCCCGGAGAACACCCGCGCCGTGGCCGAATGCGTGCTCGGCGACCATCTCGTGCACCGGCGCGCCCTGGCCGAGCGCGGCTCCTGCGACCTTTCCCACGCCCTTTCCAGCGAGGCCCGTTTCCGGGTCAACGTCTTCAAGCAGCGCGGCAATCTCGCGGTGGTCATGCGCCGCCTGCCCCAGGTCATCCCCGGCATGGCGGACCTGGGCCTGCCTCCGGTTTTCCGCGAAATCGTCCGCGAGCGGCACGGGCTGGTCCTGATCACGGGCGGCACGGGCACGGGCAAGTCCAACTCCCTGGCCGCGCTCGTGGACGCGGTCAACGCCGAGCGCGCCGTGCACATCGTCACCCTGGAAGACCCCGTGGAATTCGTGCACGCGCACAAGAAGGGCGTGGTCAGCCAGCGCGAGCTGCACACGGATTTCGACTCCTTCGCCTCGGGCCTGCGCGCGGCCCTGCGCCAAGCGCCCAAGGTCATCATGGTCGGCGAGATCCGCGACCGCGAAACCATGGAGATCGCACTCCAGGCCGCAGGCACGGGGCATCTCGTGCTGGCCACCCTGCACACCTCGGACGCGGGAACGACCATCAGCCGCATTCTGGGCCTGTTCGAGCGGCACGAGGAGCGGCTGGTGCGCATGCAGCTGGCCGAAAGCCTGCGGTTCGTGATTTCGCAGCGGCTCTTGCCGCGCGTCGGCGGCGGGCGCATCGCCGCCTTCGAAGTCCTGCGCAATACGCTGCGGGTGCGCGAGCTGGTGCTCCAGGGCGAGCAGGGCGGGAAAAGCTTCTACGAGGTTTTGGAAGAGGGCGGGACGCACGGCATGAACACCTTCGACCAAAGCCTGTTCGCGCTCTTCGAGCAGGGATTCATCGAGGAGAACACCGCGCTGCTTTCCGCCAGCGACCGCGCGCGGCTCGTGCGCCTGCTCGACCGCCTCAAGAGCAGCCGGGGCGAGTCTGTCAGCGACCTTCGCCTTTCCGGCATTGAAGAAGACCTGGACGCGGACCTGCGCTGAAATCGCAGTCAGGCCGTCCAGTTCGCCGCTGCGGCCCTTGCCGCGCCCGAACACAATTCAGAATGGAATAAGTCCGGCAACGAGCCGGAACTGGACAGGATCGGCCCTTTGTCGCGGGGTCAGTCCGCGTTCTTGTGGCTGAAGCAGCAGATGCGGTCGCGTCCGGCCTCCTTGGCCTGGTAGAGCGATTCGTCGCTCGCGGCCACCAGGACCGAGGAGTCGCCGTCCGGCCGGGGAACCAGGGTGGCCTTGCCCATGCTGACGGTCACGAGGTCGGACACCGAGGAATCGGGGTGGGGCAGGGCCAGGTCGAGCAGTTCCTGGCGGATGCTCTGGGCCACCTTCAAGCCGCCTTCCGGCGAGGTGTCCGGCAGCAGCGCCGCGAATTCCTCGCCGCCGTAGCGTGCCAGGAAGTCGCCGGGCCTGCGGAAGGCCGTCTGGATGGCCTGGGCCACCTTCTTGAGGCACTTGTCGCCTTCGATGTGGCCGAGGGCGTCGTTGTAGCGTTTGAAGAAATCGATGTCGATCATCAGCAGGGTCAGGGGCATGGAGTCGCGCGCGCAACGCTGCCATTCCTGTTCGAGCACCTTGTCGAACTGGCGGCGGTTGGCCACGCCCGTGAGCCCGTCCTGACTGGAGAGCGTCTCCAGCTCGCGGGTCATGCGTTCCAGCTCGTGCTCCCGCGCCTTGCGGCTGTCCATCTCCAGCTTGAGCCGGAGAGCCGAGCCGACGCGCGCCCGCAGCTCCACGCGGTGCACGGGCTTGGTGATGAAGTCTCCGGCCCCGGCGCGAAAAGCCTCTTCGAGATCCTCCAAGCGGTCGCTGGCCGTGATCATGATCACTGGAATGTCCGCAAAGCGCGGAGCCGACTTGAACAGCTTGGTGGCTTCGATGCCGTTGATGCCGGGCATCTCCAGATCCATGAGCAGCACGTCCGGGAGCTTGTCGTCGGGCAGGGCCAGGAGCATGTCCAGGGCCTGCGCCCAGGAGGAGGCTCCCGCGAGATCCTTGAAGCCCTCTCCGCGCAGCACTGTTTCCAGAAGCAGCCGGGAGGTTTCGGAATCGTCGATGATCAGCAGTTGCATTCAGTCGCTCTTGATGCTTGCCGCTTCCGGCAGCATGGAACCCAGCTTGTTCAGGAAAGGCGGCGAAGCCGCCGGGGGGGCCGCAAATCGTCGTTGTCGCGATGCAGCGCCTCTGTAGCTGAAAGTCTTCTATTTTAAATATAGGCTTAGGTGATGAATCCCGTCAATAGGTTAGATTCACGAATAAGAAATTGTAACCCAGGGGCCGAAAGGTCGAAAAGACCGATGAAGTAGGCCGACCGGGCGACCTGCAACGGCCAGGATCAGACGGGAGAACTTTTGCGCCTGATTGCGCGGCAGTTCCTATTTATGTATGTTTGCTGCGTGTACGACACCCAGGCCATAGACCGCCGATCCGGCGAACGCGGAAACACCCTCATCTACATCGTGGTGGCGCTCGTTGCCTTCGGCGTCATCGCATCGGTCAGCGCGACGCGCTATGCAACCACGACGTCCGCGGTCATGCGTCCGAACTGCGCCCTGCAAGCCGAGTACATGGCGGAATCCGGCATGCGCTACGCAATGGCGCGCCTGCGGGCCTGCGCGAGCGAGAGCGCCGTCACGGATGCCGTGCTGGACATGAACGGGAAGACCTACGTCGTGGACGATGGCACGGGGATGTCCTTCACGCTCGCCGTCACCTACTCGAGCGGGGCCGCAACAGTAAACTCCACCGGAACAAGCTGCTCCACGGCTGAACCGGCCACAGCGTCCACGGGCAACCTGACCTTCAACCTGCCGGCCGCTTCCGGCGGCGGGTCGGAAGGCGGCGACGGAGCCGCCGTCCTCGGCGGCATATACGGCGGCACGGCCGCAACCATCTCCGGCGACGTCATCGGGGACGTCATCACGCAATCGGTCACCATCAGGGGCGGCAGCAGCATCAGCGGCTCGCTCACGTTCCTCGGAACGTCCACCTGCCTCTCGATTTCCGGCGGCGCGCGGGTGGGGACGCTTGGCGAGAACAACACCCTCTGCTCGCTTACCTGCGTCGTCGTCAAGGGCGGCGCAACCGTGAACGGCGACCTGAACGCGCAGGGCGATGTCTCCATAAACAGCGGCACCGTGAACGGCGACATCCGCTCCGCAGGCGGCGTGACCAACTCGAACGGCACCGTGAACGGATCCATCTACGCGCAGGACTCCGTGAGCATCACCGGCACGGTGCACGGCGACGTCTACTCCGGCGGCGACGTCTTCATCGGGTGGGGCGGCACGGTGACCGGCGACATCTACTGCACCGGCACGGCCACGTCTCCGGGCGGCTTCCGCGGCAGCGTGACAACGGGCTACGACAAGGCCGAGATCGCCCTTCCCGAAATCTGCCAGAGCTATACGTTCCCTGAGCACAAGACCGTGGCCAGCACCCAGGCCCTCGTCATCAACGCGGACAAGGTCTTCACCGGCGTGGCCGACCTGGGCGACACCTCCAACGCCTATACCTCCATCACCTCGTCCGGCTGGCACAAGATATGTTTCGATCTCTCCACGCCCGGCACCTACATCAACATCTTCTGCAGCGGCGACATGTCCTTCCACGGCGAACTCTATGTGCGCACCTCGTCGAGCGTTCCCTGCTTCTCGGCGTCGAACAGGGTCTCCAGCACCAGCTTCGCGGAATACGCAGAGGCAAGCCGCGTGTACATGGACGTGAAGGGGAACGTGAGCTTCGGCGGCGGGGTGAGCTGGTTCGGCACCATTTACGCCGGCGGCGACATCCGGCCCGGCAGCGGCGGGAGCTACATCGGCGGACTGTACGCCAACGGGGAGCTGAACCCCGGCAACAGTTGGTTCTCCTCGCGGTTTGTCGCTTCAGACTACATCGGGGCTTTCTGGCCCTGACCAAGGGGGCCGAATGCCCCTCTTGTCGCGGCGCACGGTGCGCCGGCAAAGGCTCCGCCCTGCGGCAGCCCGCCCGGAAGGCTCGCTCTCTTCCCCCCCACGAGCAGCACGGTTTTGCTGAAATGCGGCTTGCCTCGCAGCGAATGCGCTGCGAGGTTCGGCGGTGTTTCCCGTTTCGCGGAAATGCGGGAGCGGCAGGGCGCTTCCCGCTACAGCCGGATGAACTCGCGGGGCGTGACGTTGAGTTCGTAGGTTGCGCCGGTTCCGCCGATGCGGAAGCCGATGTTGATGGAGGAGATTTCCTGGTTGGCGGCGTCGCCGTCCGTATCGTTCTGCTCCACCTGGAGGGTGAAGTCGGTCACGTCTTCCAGGAGCAGGTAGTCCGTGCCGTCCACCGCTATGTACAGATTGCCGCCGGAAAGGAGCACCTGCCGGGTGCCGGAGAGGTTGGCGTCGGAGCTGGTGTATCGCAGCGAGGTGTTCGCCGCGAGGATCACGGTATTCGAACCGCCGATGCCTTGGGCCGATTTGAGTTCGATGCCCAGGCGGATCAGGGCGTTGTCCGCTCCCTGGGCCGATCGGACTGCCGCGTCGGTGATGAGATAGCTGTTCATGGCCAGGGAGATGAACATGGTTCCGGCGATGGCGATGATCGAGAAGATCAGCAGCGAGACGACCAGTTCGATGAGCGTCACCCCGCGCTCATGGGCGTTATCCCGCGGTGCGCCGCGCATCAGTAGTTCACCGCGGCGTTGCTCTGGGCCGTGACGCGGCTGTGCGCCAGCAGGCTGATCATGCGGTAATGCTGGTGGCCCGCGCCGTCGTCGATGTAGACGGTGATCCTGAGCGTGTCCGTCGGGCTTGCGGAATTCTGTACCGCCCCGGCCGCGCTGAAGGTGATGTACTGGACATCCGTGGAAACGCCGTCCTGATCGTAGTCGCCGTTGGCCTCGTTCTGCACGATGGCGGCCAGGGCGTTGTCCGGAGCCGCGCCGTTGATCTCTTCCAGATAATCCGCCTGAACCCGCTCCATGGTCCGCTGCACGAGCCCCTCGTTGCGCGCATTGGTCACGACTTCGGGCGTGGCTGCCAGCCGGGGGCCGATCATGGTCACGAGAAACGCGCCCAGAATGCCCACGAGCACCACGAGGAGAATGGTTTCCAGCAGGGTGAAGCCGCCGCAGTGCTTGTTCATTGGACGTATCCTGTTTCGGGGATGACGGAGAGGCTCGCCGTGGAGCCGGCGTTGCCCGCGGACTGGACCGTGATGTCCAGGTTCGCGTTCAGCAGGACGCCGCCTGCTGTTTCCGGCCTGCCGTAGGCGTCGTAGATCACCGTGAAGGCTGTGATGCCCACTCCCTTGTTCGCAAGAACCACGTGCATGGCCTCCTCGCCGGGGAGCGGCCTTTCCTTGGTCGCATCATTGGGATTGGTTCCCGTGAACATCCAGTATTCGGTTCCGGAACAGCTCAGGCCCCAGGGGCTGCCGGATTTGAGCGCGCGGGACTGGGCGTGGAGCAGGTGGGAGCGCAGGGCATCGGCCTGGCCTGCGGCGCGGATGTCCAGCGAGCTGACCCTGGAGACGATCACTGCGGACACGATGGCCAGCACGATGAGTACGACCACGAGTTCGATTATGGTGAAGCCGGACGGGCGCAAGGCTGCGCGCATGGACACCTCCCGGAATTCCCAAGCCTTTTCGATTCATAGCAGAAGGGCCTGGGAGCGTAAAGCGCGCCCCGCGTAACCGCCTTGAAACAGGAGTTTAACCCCTCCGACGCAGTCCGACGCGGACTCGTCACGGTTCTGGAGTATCAACGGGCAAGTATTTCACATCTTTCCAAGCCATAAGGAGGGTCGATACATGCGGAAACAAGCCCGGAACTTCACGCTGGCACTGCTGGTCGCGTTGGCGGCCATGCTGGCTTTGAGCGCCTGCAAGCAGGAGGAGAAAAAGGCCGAGGCCGAAGCGCCCGTCGCGGTTGCCACTGCCGAGGCTCCCAAGGCCAAGTACGTCTTCTTCTTCATCGGCGACGGCATGGGCCTGCCCCAGCGCGCCGCCACCACCCAGTACCTCGGCCGCAGCCTGGTCATGGACGGCTTCCCGGCCCAGGGCATCACCACCACCTCGGCCGCCAACCGCTTCATCACGGGCTCGGCCGCCTCGGCCACGGCGCTCTGCACCGGCGTGAAGACCAACATCAACTACATCGGCGTGGATCCGGACCTGAAGCCCCTGAAGACCGTCGCCGAGATGGCGCGCGACAAGGGCATGAAGGTCGGCATCATTTCCAGCGTCTCCATCGACCACGCCACTCCGGCCGCCTTCTACGCCCACGTCAAGACCCGCAAGATGTACCATGAGATCGATCACGCCCTGGTGGCTTCCGGCTTCGATTTCTTCGGCGGCGGCGGGCTCAAGGATCCGGACGGCGCCAAGAAGCGCAAGAAGGATCCCGAAGCCCCGATCCTGGGCGACGCTCTGCAGAAGGCCGCCGAGAGCGGGTACAAGTACGTCAACGACAAGGCTTCCTTCGAGGCCCTGACCCCTGCGGACGGCAAGGTCATCGCCGTGAACGCCTGGCTCCAGGACGACGAGGCCATGCCCTACAGCCTGGACCAGAGCGAAAGCGACATCACCCTGCCCGAATTCACGAAGAAGGCCGTGGAGATGCTCGACAACGACAAGGGCTTCTTCCTCATGGTCGAGGGCGGCAAGATCGACTGGGCCTGCCACGCCAACGACGCGGCTGCGGCCGTGACCAACAACGCGGCCTTTGACGACGCCGTGCGCGTGGCCGTGGACTTCGCCAAGCAGCACCCGGACGAGACGCTCATCGTGGTCACGGGCGACCACGAGTGCGGCGGCCTGACCCTGGGATTCGCCGGAACCCACTACGAGAGCTACTTCGACGTGCTCGGCAAGCAGGAGGTTTCCTTCCAGAAATTCACCGACGAGATCCTGCCCGCCCTGAAGGCTTCCGGTGCGGATTTCGAGGCCGTCAAGCCCGCCATCACCGAGAACTTCGGGCTCAGGTTCGAGGGCGACGCCGGGGATCACATGCTCCTGGCCGACTACGAGGTCGCCATGCTCCAGGAAGCCTATGCGCGTTCCCTGGCGGGCGATACGGAAAAGGCCGAGGGCGACGAGTACCTGCTCTACGGCGAATACGATCCCCTTTCCGTGACCCTGACCCACCTGCTCAACCGCAAGGCTGGTCTGGGCTGGACCTCCTACAAGCACACCGGCGTGCCTGTGAGCACGTCCGCCATGGGCGCTGGCCAGGAGCTGTTCAACGGCTTCTACGACAACACGGACGTGGCCAAGAAGATCATGCGGAGCATGGGCCTGCCCGACCAGCCGCAGTACCTCGTCGTGTCCAACTAGAGTCTTTTCCCTCTCCATCCTCCACCAGGGGAGGGGCGGACCGTCCGTCCCTCCCCGTCTACCCCAAGGAACGCCATGCGGGGCACGTCGTTACGGGACGCCGACAAGCTTCTTTCCCTGATCTTCATCGGCCTTTGCCTTGCGCTCTGGTTCGTGCCCACGGGCTTCGAGGCCCGCGTGGACAACGAGGCCGTGCGCTGCAAGGCCGAGGTTCTGGACACGGACGACCACGACCTGCAACGCCTGGGCATGGTCCTGGCGGGCGAGCAGGGAGTGACCCTGCGCGTGCTGGACGGTCCCTTCCAGGGGCGGGTTCTGCGCGGCGTCAACCCGCTGCTCGGCCAGATGGACCGGGACAAGGTCTTCCGTCCTGGAGACTCGGCGCTGGTCGTCTTCACGCTGAACCAGGACGGGTCCATACGCTACGTCAACCCGCAGGAGCACTATCGGCTGGACCTGGAGCTGCTCCTGCTGGGCATGTTCGCCGTGCTGCTGCTGGCCTTCGGCGGCTGGACAGGCGCCAAGGCGCTGCTCTCCTTCGCCTTTGCCGCGCTGATGATCTGGAAGGTGCTCGTGCCGCTGCTGCTGGTCGGGGTCGATCCCGTGCCCCTGTCCCTGGGGATCACGGCGCTGCTCTGCGCGGCGATCATCTTCCTGGTGGCCGGGCTGACCCGCAAGGGGCTGACGGCCTTTCTGGGCGCGTTTCTCGGCGTCCTGGCGAGCTGCGTCCTGGCCGAGGTCTTCACCTCCGCCTTCCACCTGCACGGCGCCATCCTGCCCTTTGCGGAAACGCTGCTCTATTCGGGGTATGCGCACCTCGACCTGACGGCCATCTTCATCTCGGCGGTATTCCTGGCCTCCAGCGGCGCGGTCATGGATCTGGCCATGGACGTGGCCGCGAGCATGGCCGAGGTCGTGGACAAGAAGCCCGGCATCGGCCGCGGGGAGGCTTTCGTCTCGGGCGTCCGGGTGGGCCGGGCCGTGGTCGGGACCATGACCACCACGCTGCTGCTGGCCTATTCCGGCGGCTACGTCACGCTGCTCATGGCCTTCATGGCCCAGGGCGTGCCTCTGGCCAACACGTTCAACCTGATCTACGTGGCCGCGGAAGTGCTCAAGACCCTGGTGGGCAGCTTCGGGCTGGTGCTGGTGGCGCCGTTTACGGCCGCTGCGGGCGCGCTGCTCCTGGCGGGGCACGGCGGCGGGCGGAGCGAAGACCCCGCGCGCAACTGATTTTCAAGCTTTGGAACAGGGGCTCAAAAGCGGACAGGCCCGGCGGAGTGGAATGCTCCGCCGGGCCTGTCCGTTTGTCTCGGAGTGGCTTGGGCCGGTTCAGGTCGCGGCGGGTCAGGATTCCGGGGTCGCGGCCTCGCCCTTGTCGCGCTGGGCGGCCTTGGTTCCGGCGGCTTCGCCGCAGGAATGCGGCTCCGAGGTGCTCGTCTCGGCGCAGCTCCCGGCCTTGGGCGCATGGTCGGCTTTGGGTTCGGGTTCGTCCCTGGTGTCGGCGGCGATGTCCGCCTCGGGCGCGCCCCGGTAGACCGGCTCGTCGTCCAGGGTGGCGTGGTCCTCGTCCAGGCGCGACCAGGACACGGTCATCTTGATGCTGCTGGTGCTCTGGGCGCGCTTGCCGCGGATGGTCAGCTTGAGCAGGCTGCCGGGATAGAAGACCATCTCGTCCTCCTCGTCGGCGAGGATGACGCGGCCCCGGTCGATGCCTTCCACCACGTGCAGCAGGAGCTGCTTCACGGTTTCGGGATCATCCAGCGTCTCGAAGAAAATCTTCTCCTCGTGCAGCATGTGGCTGCCCTTGGAGCGGAACCTGTCCATCAGTTCTGCGGACTTTTCCTTGGCCGCGCGGGCGGCTTCCTTCATGTTCATGGCGCACTCCTTGCCCCGCTGTCAGGGGGTCATCCCGTTGATTCGGAACACATTTCGGCAGGCAGGTCAACCAGCGCGAACGGTCCGGAAACCGAAGTCTCCGGGCCGTTCGTAAAAAACACCTGCCGCGGGGCGGGGCGTGCCTAGAGAATCTGCTCCAGGAACTGCTTCAGCCGGGGGTGTTCGGGGTTTTCGAAGAAGTGGCGGGGCGTGCCCTGCTCGATGATCTGTCCCTGGTCCATGAACACGATCTGGTCGGCCACCTCGCGGGCGAAGCCCATTTCGTGCGTGACCACGACCATGGTCATGCCCTCTTTGGCCAGGGTGACCATGACCTCGAGCACCTCGCCGATCATTTCCGGGTCGAGCGCGCTGGTGGGCTCGTCGAAAAGCATGATCTTGGGGTTCATGGCCAGGGCGCGGGCAATGGCCACGCGCTGCTGCTGGCCTCCCGAGAGCATGGTCGGGTAGACGTCGGCCTTTTCCTCGATCCCGACCTTGTTCAGGAGGCTCATGGCGGTCTTTTCCGCTTCGGCCTTGGACATGCCCTTGAGCTTGATGGGGGCCATGGTCAGGTTCTGGAGCACGGTCTTGTGCGGGAAGAGGTTGAAGTTCTGGAAGACCATGCCCAGTTCCATGCGGATCTTGTTGATGTCGTTCTTGGGATCCATGACATCCTTGCCGTCCACAATGATCTGGCCCAAGTCGATGTCTTCCAGGCGGTTGATGGAGCGCAGCAGGGTGCTCTTGCCCGAACCCGAAGGTCCGATGATGACGAATTTCTGGCCGCGCCCGATTTCCAGCGACACGTCCGTCAGGGCGCGCAGCTGGCCGAAGAACTTGTGAACGTTCTTGATCTCGATGATGGGCTTAGTCTCGGACATAGTAATTCAACCTCGATTCCATGTAGCTCACGCCCTTGGAAAGGATCAGCGTGATGATGAGGTACACCAGGGCGACCATGGTGTAGGCCTCGAAGTAGTTGAAGGAGACGCTGGCGAACTCGCGCCCGCGCCGCAAAAGGTCGGCGACCGCCAGGATGGAGACCAGGGAGCTGTCCTTGAGCAGGGCGATGAATTCGTTGCCCACCGGAGGCAGGATGGTGCGCCAGGCCTGGGGCAGGATCACGTAGCGCATGGTCTGCGAGCGGTTGAAGCCCAGGGAGCGGGACGCTTCGGACTGGCCCCTGTCGATGGACTCGATGCCCGCTCGGAAAACCTCGCCCATGTAGGCGCCGTAGCAGATGCTCATGGCCGAGACAGCGGCCACCAGGGGCGGCATGTTCTTCAGGAAGATGAAGACGAAGTTCGTCTCCGGCAGTTCGCGGAAGAGCTGGCCCAGGGCGAAATAGATGTAGAAGAGCTGCACGAGCAGCGGGATGCCGCGCACGACCTCGACGTAGGTCGAGGCGATCAGGTTGATGGGCCGGACGCGGGAGATGCGTCCCAGTCCGGTGATCAGGCCGAGGATGAGCGCGCCGATGATGGAAAGGATGGTGACCTCGAAGGTCACGAGCACGCCGTCGGGCAAAAATTTGAGAATGTCCAGGTAGGGGTCGGGCTTGGTGGTGATGAGGAACAGGATGATGCCCAGTCCCCCGATGAGTGAGATCCACCAGGCGTTGAACAGGCCGCGGTCCTTCTTGTCGGGAATGGCCGCGCCGTCGCCCACGTTGATATTGACGAACTTGTTGTCTTTCATGCTTTGCTGCCCCTTGGGGGTCGTCTTCAACAGGCCGGGGCCGCGATGAACGCGGCCCCGGTATTGTCGTTTGGAATTCAGCGCCGATCAGCGGCTATTTGAACCACTTGGCGTAGATCGTGTCGTACTCGCCGGAAGCCTTGACCTTGGCCAGGGCCTCGTTGAGGATCTTCACGGTTTCGGTGTCGCCCTTTTGCACGGCGAAGCCCAGGTATTCCTTCTGGTCGGTCTCCAGGACGAAGGCCAGGCTCAGGGTGTCCTTGTACTTCTCGTTCTGCAGGGCGTAGTCGTAGGCCACGGCGTCGTCGCAGATGGCGGCGTCGATGCGTCCGTTGTAGAGGTCTTCCACGGCCAGGCCGACTTCGTCGTAGCTCTTGGCCTCGGCGCCGTCGATCTGCCCGGCGGCGAAGTAGCCGGTGGTGCCGATCTGCGCGCCGATGACCTTGCCCTTCAGGTCTTCAACAGTGGCGATGCCGGAGTCCTTCTGGACCAGCACGCCCTGCTTGACTTCGAAATAGGGGTCGGAGAAGTCCATGGTGGCCTTGCGTTCCTCGGTGATGGACACGGAGGAGCTGATGGCCTGGTACTTTCCGGCGGCCAGGCCGGCGAAGATGCCGTCCCAGGCGGTGTTCTGGATCACGGGCTTGAAGTTGCCGGCCTTGCCCATGGCTTCGAGCAGGTCGGGGCTGAAGCCCACGATGTTCTTGTCGGCGTCCAGGAATTCCATGGGCGGCCAGGTGCAGTCGCTGGCGAAGGTGATTTCGACCATCTCCGGCGCGGGAGCGGGCGCGGCGGCCTGCTCGGCGGCGGGCGCTTCGGCCTTGGGAGCCTCTTCGGCCTTCTTTTCCTCGGCCTTGCTGCAACCCAGCATGAACATCATGCCCAGGGCAGCCATGACGACAAACAGTTTCATCCAGTTTTTCATCTCAATCCCTCCGTTTTGTATCGACTCGGTCGGGCTTTCCGGCCCGTTTGGCAACTGCGCCCTGCGTCCTCCCAGCAGGAGAACGCCAGTGGCCGTTATGGTACAGAATCACGCAAGTTGTCAAATTTTTTCATTCATTCGCGAGAGAACCCCGGAGTCTTGGAGAAAATACTGAACGTGGTCAAGGCAGATGGGGGAGACGAGCGGGTTTGTTCAGGCAAAGGGAATCCGCGCCGTCTGAAAGAGCGTCCGGCGCGATGCGTGCGGAACCGCGCGGGTCGGAATGAACCGGCACGCGGATAAAAAAACAGGATGCGAAGCGGGATCAGGGCCGCAGTTGGGAGAGGACCATGCCAGCGAGCATCAGCCCGCAGCCCGTCAGCTCGCGCACGCCGAGCAGCTCGCCGAGCAGCATCCAGCCCGCCACGGCCGCGAAGAGCGCTTCCAGGCTGAGGATGATGGAGGCGTGGGCCGGGTCGGCCTGGCGCTGGGCCACGACCTGGAGCGTGTAGGCCACGCCCGTGGACATCAGCCCGCAGTAGAGGATGGCGTCCGCCGCGCCGAGCATGCCGGACCAGGTGATTTCCTCGAAGACGAGGCCCACGGCCAGGCTGAGCAGGCCGCAGACCATGAACTGGGCCTGGGCCAGGGCCAGGGGGTTCATGCGCGGAGCGAGCCAGCCGATCACGAGCATGTGCGTGGCCCAGAAGAGCGCGCCCACGAGCACGTAGAGGTCGCCCCGGGAAATGGTCAGGTCGCCGTGGATGGAAAGCAGGTAGAGCCCGGCCACGGCCAGCGCGCCGCCCGCCCAGGTGCCCCAGCCGGGCCGCTGGCGGAAGAAAAGGCCCAGGAGCGGCGTCAGGATCACGTACAGCCCGGTGATGAAGCCCGCGTTGGCTGCGGTGGTGGTCACGATGCCGAGCTGCTGGAGCGCGGCTCCGCCGAAGAGCACGCAGCCCGCGATGAGCCCGCCCTTGAGGTAGGTGCCGAAGCCGTGCGGCTGCTGGTATTCCGCCGGGGCCGTGCGCCGCAGCGAGAAGACCACCAGCGGGGTCAGGGCCAGGGAGCCGAGCACGAAACGGATGCCGTTGAAGGAGAAGGGACCGAGGTGCTCCATGCCGGTCTTCTGGAAAACGAAGGCCGTGCCCCAGATCAGGGCCGTGAGCAGGAGCAGGGAGTCGGATTTGAGCGTGGCGAGTTTCATGGGGCTCCTTCGGGTAGGTGAAGGCAGCCACATAGCAGACCAAAGGCCCGCTTGGGAAGTGGGGGAGGCCGGAGCGCGCGGGCGGGGTTCAGGCCAGGGCCGCCGCCTCTTCCGAGGAGGGCTCGCCGTATTCGTCCAGCTCTTCGAGCAGTTCTGCGATCACTTCGTCGGCCAAGTGGTTCGCCACCTGGCATGTGCCCACCTGGAAATGGCCGCCGCCGCCGTAGCGCAGCATCAGCCTGCCCACGTTGGAGCGGCAGGTGCGGTTGAGGATGGAGTGGCCCACGGAGAGCACGGTGTTCTGCTGCGAGCGGCCCCGCAGCACCTGGATGGAGGCGTTGCACTCCGGGAAGAGCGAATACATGGTGAAGCGGTTGCCCGGCGGCACCTCGTCCATGCCCCGCGTGTCCAGCACGATCACGTTGCCGTGGATCGTGATGCGCTCCAGGAGCATGTTGCGGAAATGCGTCTCCTGCATGAAATAGCGTTCCACGCGCTCGGCCACGTCGGGCTGCTCCAGGATTTCGTCCACCGGCATGGTCCGGATGTAGCCGATGAGGTCTTCCATGAGCCGATAGTTCGAGATGGTGAAGTAGCGGTAGCGGCCCAGGCCGGTGCGCGGGTCCATGATGAATCCGAGCAGCACCCAGCCCTCGGGGTGCAGGACTTCCGTCAGGTTCAGGTCGCCGGAATCGACCTTGTCCACGTAGTGGAGCATCTCGTTGAAGCGGGAGCCGAAGCGCTGCTCCCCGCCGTGGTATTCCCAGACCAGCCGCGCGCAGCTCGGCGCGGGGCGCGCCGCGCCCTTGAAGTCCGCCCCTCCGGCCAGCCGCTGCTCTTCCGAGGAGTGGTGGTCGAACCAATACCCGCATCCGGGAATGTACGGCACGTTGCAGACCACGTCGTCGGGCAGGCCCGGATATTTGCCGTCCTGAACGTCTTTGGGGTGCACGAAGAGCCAGTTGTCCATGAGACCCAGTTCCGTGAGCAGCACGGCGCAGGCCAGACCGTCGAAGTCGGCGCGGGTGACGAGTCGCAAGGTTCCCTCCCTCAGGCTGCGAAAAGCGCTTTCATGGCGAGCTGTTGCGGAAGCGACCCTCCTTCGCGTCCGCAGCGCTCCTGCCGCCGCCCAGAGGGCGGGAAAGCGGGTATGGCTGAGAATAGGGGATTCGTGCGGCGAAGGCAACGCCCCGCGATTATTTCGCAGGATTTCGCAAGACGCCGCTGCGAACGGAAATGCGCTCCACGAGCCGGCGGTAGTAGTCGTCGTCCTTTTCCAGCTCCATGCTGCGGCCCCGCTGGGCGTTGAGCTTGGAGACCAGCAGGTTCAGCTTCTGGATCTGTCGGTAGCGTTCCTGTTCGTCCCGCATCTCGTCGAGCAGGTCCAGGGCGGTGACGATTTCCTTTTGCGTGGCCAGAGCGGGAGGCAGGCAGTTCGCGTTCTTGAGGATCTTGTAGGCCATGCGCAGGTCGGCCGGGATCATGGAATCGTCTTCCAGGGCCAGGGGACGGCCCGCGCCTTCCAGGTTCTCGAAGGCCCCTTCGCGCTGGGCCTTGCGGATGGCCTCTTCGGCCTGAAGCTCGATGAAACGGAACATGGCCGCAACCTATGCCCGGCCCTGCGGCCCGGTCAAGAGGTGCGGGCAGGTCTTGCGGGTGGGGGCTTTCGAAACCGGATTAGCGGAACCGCACTAGCGGGACCGGAGCATGGTTTCGTAAACGTGCAGGGTTTCGCGCGTGATGCGGTCCCAGTCGTATTCGGCCAGCACGTGTTGCCGGGCGCGTTCGCCCAGGCGTTTCAGGTCGTGCGGCGCAAGGGCGTGCAGAGCGCGGTCCAAGGCGAGGTTCAGCGCCGGGGCGTTCCCGCAGGGAAAGTCCAGAGCCAGGGGCTCTTCACCGTCGGGCCGGACGACCTCCAGGCATTCGGGAATGTCGCTGACCAGGGCCGGGCAGCCGTAGCTCATGGCCTCCAGCAGGGCGATGGGCATGCCTTCCAGCTCCGAGGGCAGGCAGAACAGCCGGGCGTTGCTGAAGGCCTCGTCCTTGTCCTCGCCGAAGAGCGGACCGGGAAAGACGATGCGCGGGTCGTCCCCGGCCAGGGCGCGCAGCCGCGCCGGATAGTCCCCGGCCAGGGCAGGATCCCCGGCGATGACGAGGCGCAGGTTCGTATCCAGGCCGCGAAAGGCTTCGACGAGGGTGTGCAGCCCCTTTTCCGGCACGAGGCGGCCCAGGGAGAGCAGGTACGCTCCCGGTTCCAGCCCGAAGCGTCGCAGCCGGTCCAGCTCCCGTTGCTCAGGCGGGTTCACCCCGTTGGGAATGTAGGTCGTGGGGCGATCGTACACTTGCCGATAATGCTCCCGCAGCTCGCGTGAAACCACGATGGTGGCGTTGGGGCAATGGGCGGAAGTCCAGGCTCCGGCGCGCAGAATCAAGGACGCCAGCCCGCCCCACTTGGCCCTGCGCCAGTCCAGGCCGTGCACCGTGACCGCCACCTTGCGCCCCGCGAGGCGCGGAACCCAGGAGAGCAGGGAAGGGCCTGTGGCGTGGAAGTGGACCACGTCGTACCCCGCGAGCACGAAGGGCTGGCAGAGCGCGGTGTGGCTGATGGCTTCCAGGTGTTTGGAGCGGATCGCGGGGAGTTTTTTCAGGCGCACGCCCCGGTAGCGCTCTTCGGGGTGGGTTTCCCAATACGAGCGGCAGAACACGGTGACCTCGTGGCCCAGCGCGGCCATGCGCACGGAAAGCTCGCGCGCGTGGCGCTCGATGCCGCCGGACACGCCTTCGGCGATGCCGCGCAGGCCGAGGAAGGCTATTCGCATCCGCAGCTCCCGCCGCAGGAACCCCCGTCGCCGCCGCAGCTTCCGCCCGTGCCGCGCGGGGCGGCGACGGGGAAGGTCCAGTCGATCTCCTGTCCGCGCAGCAGGCGCAGCTTGTTGCGCGCTATCCAGGTCGCGGGCACGGAGAGGCGTTTCTTCATGGCCGGAGCCACGGAGCCGATCATCCAGCACTGGGCGTCGCAGCAGCGGACCCGCGCGCGCACGGCGTCCGCTTCGGGCGAATTCCAGATTTCCTCGAAGGAGGCGTTGCGGATGCTGCCCATGCTGGCCTCCATGCCGTTGCAGGGCCGCACTTCGCCGAAGGGGTCGAGGAAAAAGAGGTCCGAGCCCACCTCGCAGGGCAGAAGGCGCTTGCCCCCGCGCACGTAGTTGGCCAGGCCGTAGTTGAACCAGGCCCGGAACCAGTTCTTGGGCCGCCGGGTCTTCAGCAGCCGCACGGCCAGCCGCCGGAACTGCTCCGAGATCAGGTCGGTGTCGGCGAAGCTGTTGTCGAATTTGTGGAAATAATAGTTGTTGTGCATGGCCGCCGTGGCGAACTCCAGGCCCATGGCCTCGGAAAGCTCGTAGAGGTCGAGCATGTCCAGGGCGTTCTTGTCCGAGACGGTGATGCCGAAGCCGATGTCGCAGACGCCCATGGCCCGCAGCCGGAGCAGGGTGCGCAGCCCGTGGTCGAAGCCGTCCTTAAGTCCGCGCAGCTTGTCGTTGGTGGCGGGCAGGCCCTCCAGGCTGACGCGCACGCCGACCTTTTCGGGGAAGCGCTCCATCAGCCCGGTGATGCGGTCCGTGAACCAGCCGTTGGTGCTGATGACCACGCGCTCGGTCTTGGGCAGCACGGTTTCGACCACTTCGGCGATGTCCTTGCGCAGGAAGGGTTCGCCGCCGGTGAGGTTGATGAACTTGAACCCGCCGGGCAGCTTTTCCAGGTCCGCCGGTCCGATCTCGTCCTTGGGATCGCTGGGGAAGTCCCAGATGTTGCACATGTGGCAGTGGGCGTTGCAGCGATAGGTCAGGCAGACGAGGCCCTCCCTGGGCAGGGGCCTTGCCTGGGGCGCGGAGGCGGCGGGATCGGCGGGCATGTTCGTTTCCTTGCGTGAAAAGGTGATGCGCGTGCGGTTGGGCGCGGGCGCGGGCTGGGCCAGCAGCTCTTCGTAGAGCTCCACGACCTGCCGCATGTGCCGCTCCAGGGTGTAGCGCTCCTCGGCGCGGGCGCGGGCCGCGAGGCCCATCTCCCTGCGGAGCGAGGGCGTGACCCAGAGACGTTCCATCTTGCGGCAGAGGTCGTCCGCGTCTCCGGGCCGGAAGAGCAGCCCGCTCACGCCGTCCTCCACCAGCTCGGGAATCCCGCCGATGTTCGCGCCGAGCACGGGCTTGGCCAGGCTCATGGCCTCGAGCACGACCATGGGGCAGTTTTCGTACCACTCCGAGGGCACGGCCACGTATGAGGCGCAGTCCATGAGCGCCACGACCTCGTCCCAGGAGCGCTGGCCCAGATATTCGGCGAAGGGATAGCGGGTGCGCAGGGCGTCCTCCTCCGGGCCGGAACCCACGACCTTGAGCGGAATGGACGCGCCCATGCGGTTGTGGGCCTCCAGCAGGGTGGGGATGCCCTTTTCCCGCGAGAGGCGGCCGATGTAGAGGGCGTAGGCCGCGTCCGTGCAGGAGGGGGAGAAGCGTTCCACCTCGATGCCGTTGGGGATCACCCGGACCTTGCGTCGGGGCAGGACGTGGCGGGTCACGGTGTCGCGCAGGAAGCGGCTCGGCGCGATGAAGGCGTCCACGCCGTCGTAGCTTCCGAGCCAGTGGTGCAGGGAGCGCTCCGCGGCCAGGAGCAGGCCCTTGAAGCGCGAGCCCTGGCAGTTGGCGGTCAGGGGCTTGTAGAAGCGGTGCGGCTCGCACTTGCGGCAGATGTTCCCGTCCTTGTCCAGCATCACGTAGGCCGGGCAGACCGTCTTGTAGTCGTGCAGGGTCATGACGACCTTGATTCCGAGCCGCTTCAGGGCCGGGATGATGGACGGGGTCAGGTGGTGGTAGATGTTGTGCAGGTGCGCGATGTCCGGCTTTTCCCGCTCGGCCAGGGCCGTGATCCTGCGGACGGCCTCGGCGCAGTGCACGAAATTCGCGCCCAGGCGCAGCTTCTCGCCGAGGGAGCCAGGGGGCGCGCCGAAATCGCGGTGGGAGAGGAAGTCGTCCGCGTAGGGCGAGGGCTCGTTGCGCGGGTCGCTCATGGAGAAGTCCACGACCTCGTGCCCGTGCTCCAGGAGCCAGGCGCGTTCCTGGAAAAGAACCCGCTCGGAGCCTCCCTTGTTGTAGAAGAACTTGTTGGCCTGAAGGATTTTCATCGGGTCCGGTCCGCGTCCTTGCTGTGCTTTGCGCTGCGCGGCTTGGGGGCGCGCGGCGTTCGGGTTTGTGGGGCTCAGCGCTTGTAGAGCACCGGCATGTCGCGCGGGGGCGTGACCACGCGGGTGCCGTCCGGCATCTCGTCTTCGAGCAGGGACCAGACTCCGGGGTCGTAGCCCCGGCTGCCCAGGAATTCCTTTTCCGTGACGCGCGGCCAGAAATTGCCGTTGGCCAGGGTCAGCCGCTGCACGTTCTTGAACGAGAGCAGCACCTCGCCCGGAGGCGCGGCCGCATTGCCGCCCGTGCCGAACAGGTTCAGCTCGCGCACGTTCTCGGCCCGGAGGATGGGCAGGTGTCCCTCGCCCTTGAGTCCGTAGATCTCGACCTTGCCCGCGTCGCGGATTTCGCTCTGATACGTGCCTTTGGCGTGCTCGATGTCGAGCTGGTAGAAGCGCAGCGGTCCGGGCGTGCCGCGCACGAGCAGGTGGCGATAGTCCTTGCCGTGGCCGGAGTGCCCTTCATGGAAGTAGTTGTAGATCGCCCCGCCGCCGTGCCCCTCCACGAGGAACAGGGGCAGTTGCCGGTCCGGGAAGTTCTTGTCGTTGACCTTGAAGCCCTTGAGCGAACGGTTGTGGATGAGGATGTCCTTGACCATGCTCCGGCCGCCCGAGCGCCAGTCCAGGGCGATGGTCTTGTCCGCCTCCACGGGCAGGTAGAAGCCCACGTGCACGATGCTGGTCCGGCAGTCCTGGGCGTCCGCTGTCACGACCATGGCGTGGGGACCGGGGCCGTTGACGATGCCGGGCTCGTTCTTGTCCACGCAGAGGAAGGAGAGGTTCTTGGCCGCGCCCAGGAGCCGCGTTTCAGGCCGCAGAACAAGGGGGCGCGTCAGCCGGAAATAGCCCTTGGGCAGGAACACGTCGTCGTGCTCGTCGATGGCCTTCTGGATGGCGGCCGTGTCGTCGGTTCGGCCGTCCCCCTTGGCCCCGTAGTCGAAGACGTTGGCGATGCCGGGAATTTCGATGGGCGGGACTTGATGCGGCCAGAGATGACGGCCCACCAGGTCTTCGGTCAGCGCCGGGCCGGAGGCCGGTCCGGCGAGCTCCATCGGGTCGGCCTCGGCGTAGTTCGCCCTGGGCTGGGCCTTGCCGTTCAGGTAGACGGGGCACTTGAGGAAAAAGAGCTTCTTGGTCACGGGATTGATGCCGTGGGCGTATTCGCGCACGGTCAGCCTGCCGCCCGCAGCCGCGGGAAAGCCGATGGCGTCCGGGTGCTGCACCGGGATGGTGGCTCCGTCGAAAACCACGTTTTTCAGATAGAGCGAGCGCTCCGCCTCGATGGCCGTGCCGCCGCGCGGCATCTCGATGCGTGCGTCGATGATGTCCATGGGGCCGATCATGGGCCCCCATTGCTCGGCGTTGCTCTTGATCAGCGGGCCGCTGGCCCTGCTGCGCACCTCCAGCCCGACGGCCACCAGGGTGTTCATGCCGCTGTAGAGGATGGCGTGCTTGCGCTGGTCCAGAAGACGCATTCCCGCGACCAGGGGCACGGGGTCCGTGAGCCGCAGGTCCAGGCCGATGTCGCCACCCGTGACCGTGACGCCGTAGTGGCTGCCGCCCGCGCCCGTGCCGCCTTGCAAGCCGATGTGGCCCGGTCCGGCGTCGATGGCGCAGTCCTGCACGCCGGAGCCCTGCGCGGCCCAGAGAACCACGCCGATGGCCCCGGTGTCGCCCTCGCCGATGCGCACGTCCACGTTCATGAGCATCTGGTTGAAGTTGATGCTCGACGAGAACTGGCTGGGCACGGGCCCTTCCTTGGAGCGCTTGCGCGCCAGGAAGCGGATCACGGCCTTGGGCTTGCGCGGATTGTCGAAGCCGTCGGCAAAGGGCGCCAGCTCGATCACGGGCCGGGGGCCTTTGCCGCTGCCCTGGATCACGCAGGGGAAGTAGCGCGCTCCGAAAACCTGTCCGTTGCTGCGCAGGTAGTATTGCTGGATGCAGTCCAGGGTGTCGGAGACGCGGTAGGTGCCGGAAGGCAGAAAGCAGACCAGCTGGTGGTCGCGGGCGTAGTTGATGGCTTTCTGCAGGGCCTGGGTGCTGTCCTGCTTGCCCGTGGGGTCGGCCAGGAAGGGCGCGCGGGTCACGTCGAGATAGCCCAGCCGGGTCAGGTCGGTCTGCACGTCGGGCGCGGGCGCGTCCAAGGCCAGGGGGCCGTCCTGGTAGGGTTTCATGACCGGCGGCGCGATCATGGAGGAGAGTCTCTCGGCCGCGTGGACCGGGGCCAAAGCGGCCAGGGCCAGGAAAAGGGCCGCCGCAAGCGCGGAAATACGGTGCAGGGAAGCGTGCCAGGGGGCTACAGGCCGGGAAGATTCGGGCCGGGAGGCTCCGGGCCGGGACCGTGGGCTTGGGTGTCGCTGCGTCATCAGTAATACCCGTATTCCTTGAGGTTCAGGGCGTAGCGCTCGTCGAGGGCGCGGTTGTCCTCGCGGCATTCCTCAAGGATGCGCGCGGCCAGGACGCCGGGCTTGCCCGTTTTCCCTCCCTTGTACCCGAAGGGCCAATATTCGTGCAACAAGGTCACCGGACTGACCAGGGAGAATTTGCCGTTCTTCAGGCGCGGCACGCCCGGCACGAGCCCGGCCGGGTTGAGGTAGCTGCGGAAGAAGTGGTTCAGCACGCGGGTAACGCCCAGGCCGAAGGGGCCGAGCCGGGTGGCGTTGTCCTTGCGCTTCGGCAGGGGCGGCAGGGTCACGTCCAGAAATTCGGAAATCCGGCCCAGGTAGGCGTCCGGGTCGCGGACCAGCTCTTCGTAGGCCAGCAGGAGCAGGCCTTGGGGGAACAGCTCCTCCACCCGCCGGACGTAGGGCAGATAGCGGAAGCGGTCGCGGTTGAAGAGCGGCTGGTG
Organism: Paucidesulfovibrio longus DSM 6739; assembly: GCF_000420485.1. Taxonomy (NCBI): domain Bacteria; kingdom Pseudomonadati; phylum Thermodesulfobacteriota; class Desulfovibrionia; order Desulfovibrionales; family Desulfovibrionaceae; genus Paucidesulfovibrio; species Paucidesulfovibrio longus. The sequence goes on from NZ_ATVA01000012.1 coordinate 339,189, forward strand.
CGGGGTGTTCGCGGCGAAGCCGTAGTAGCGCTCCACGCCACGCGTGCCGCCGCTGCGCAGATATTGGCGGTAGAGGCTGCGGGCCAGTCCGTCCTGCCGCCGCAGGGTCAGGATCACGCGGGCGTCGGGAAACGCGGCCGCGAGGTTGCGCAGGACCGCGTCGCGGTGGTCCAGGCCGTATTCCAGGTCGCCGGAGTGCAGCGGGCCGGAAAAGCCTTCGTTGCTGAGCAGGTTGGGCTTGTCCGGTCGGAGCATGCCCGCGAGCAGGGCGTGGGCCTTTTGCGGCTCGAAATAGATGGGGTCGCTGTAGGCGGCGTAGCGATAGAACGGCAGGAAGCCGTCGTTGTCCGTGCAGAGGAAGTTCAGTTCCGGACAGGCCGGAAAGACGCGGTTTTGCAGGGTCGTGGTTCCGGTCTTGTGCAGGCCGATGTGAATGGTGACGGTTCCGGTCATGGTCTTTCCTCCATCAGGATTCTTGGCCCTAGGCCTGCCCGCGCTCGGCGAGCAGCCGCCGGATGCGCGTGAGGTAGAAGAACGCGAAATACGCGGCGAGCAGCAGCCCGGCCAGGGGAAGCTCCAGCCAGTGGCGGTCGAGGTTCCCGGCGAGACTGCCCAGAAGGGGCCGCGCCCCGAAAAATACCGCGCCGAGCACGGCGGCCGCCCCCAGCGGGGCGAGAGTGCGGCGCAGCAGGTCGCCGGGGGCGACCCCGGCCTTGCCCGTGACCCAGAAAATCCGGGCCGCAAGCACCAGGGAACTGCCTGCGGAAAGGAATATCAGCGCGGTGGCCGCGTCGCCCTGGGCCGCTCCGAGGGCGAAGGCGGCCAGGGAGACCGCGAGTTGCAGCAGACTGAAGAGGAAGCGCTCGCGCTGCAATCCCAGGGTGTCCAGCAGGGTGCCCGTGAACAGCGAGATGAAGGTCAGCAGGAACACGGGCAGGAGGATGCGCACGTAGCTGCCGGATTCCTGCCATTCCCCGCCGAAGACCAGCCCGAACAGCTCCGGGGCGAAGGCCCAGAGAATCACGGCCGGAAAAAGATAGAGGATCAGGTTGAATTCCAGCACCCGGAGCACGAACTTGCCGATGGGGCGGCCCTTGTTCAGCTGGTCCGCGGTGTGCTGGAAGAAGCTGCGGCCGATGGCCTGGCCGATGACCATGCTCGGCTGCTTGAGCATGCGCACCGCGAGGTTGTAGAGCCCGACCTTGACCGGATCGTAGTAGAAGGCCAGCAGAAAGGTGGGCAGCTCCATGTTCAGCATCAGCACGAGGTCCGTGCCGCAATATTTGGGAAAGCCCGCATAGGCGCGGGCCACGGCCGGAACGCGCTTCCAGGTCGGCGCGCCGAAGACCTGCCGCAGGAAGCTGCGGAAATCCCCTGCCACCAGGGTCACGAGCAGGAAGAGGTCGTTCAGCGGCTTCATGGCCACCAGAACCACGGGCGCGGTCAGCCCGGAAAGCCCGGCCAGGATGACCAGGGTCCGGCTGGTCGCGGCTCCGGCGAACTGGGCCGCGGCCTGGCGGCGAAACTGCTTCAGGCGCAGGTTGCGGATTTGCAGAACCAGAATGCCCCCGCTGAACAGGCAGCCGAGCGGGATCAGCTTCAGGGTCGTGGGCGAGGCCACGCCGAGCAGCCCGCGCAGGGTTTCCGGCAGGAGCAGCACGACAGCCAGGGCCAGCGCGCTGAACCCGGCCACGAGGCAGAGGGCCAGCAGGGTCAGGGCGTGGGAGTCCTCCTCGTCCTTGGGCAGCATGATGGGCGAGTTGTAGCGCAGGTGCGAGATCGAGGCCAGGACCGTGATGCAGGAGAAGGCCAGGGCGAATTCGCCGTAGGCTTCGGGCGGAAAGAGCCGGGTCAGGATCGGGGTGCAGCCCACGGTCACGGCCTGGGCCAGGATGTTCCCGCTCATGAGCGTGAGCACCGAGCCCACGAAGCCCTTGTCCTTGGCCGCGCTCATGCGCGCGCCTCCGGCCTGCCGCCTTCCACGAGGCGCAGGGCCTTGGCCAGGGCTCCGGCGAAATCGTCGTGACCGGCCATGCGCGAGGGCGTGCGCCGCGCGCCTTCGGAGAGCCGTGCGCGCAGGCCGGGATCGGAAAGTACGGCCTTGAGCCGCTCGTGCAGCTCGGATTCGCAGTCGGAGCGGAAGAGCAGGCCGTTTTCCCCGTGCTTGACGAAAAATGCAAAGGGGCCGAGGTCGGGCGCGATGACCGGGATGCCGAAATGCAGGGCCTCGGTGGCGGCCATGGGCCGCCCTTCCGGAAAGGTCGATCGGGTCGGGGTGGCCGCGGCCCAGGCGGTTTCCAGCCGCGCCGCGATTTCCCGGTGGGGCACCCGGCCCGCCAGCTCCACGCGTGCGCCGAGTCCCAGGGCGACGACTTCCGCGCGCAATTCCTCCAGGGCCGGGCCGTCGCCCACGTAGACCAGACGCAGGTCCGGGTCGTGCTCCAGCAGGGGGCGCATGGCCCGCAGCAGGTCGAAGACGCCTTTTTCCCGCTCCACGCGGCCCACGAAAAGCACGCTGCGGGGCTGCTCCGCCGGAGGGGCGTAGGAGGGCTCGGGCAGGTCGTCCATGCCCCGGTCAAAGGTCAGGATTCCCGCGTCCCCGCCCCGGATTTCGGCCATCTGCCGCGTCAGGAACGGGCCGTGGCAGATGCAGGCGTGCATGCGCCGCAGGCAGAAGGCGTTCAGCCGGACCATGAGCCTGTGGCGCAGGCGCGGGCTCGCGGGTTCCAGGGTGTTGTGGCTGGAAAAAATCGTGCGCGCGCCCGTGAGTTTCGCGGCCAGCAGGGTCGCCAGCAGGGGCAGGTTGCGTTCGCCGCAGACGATTGTTTTCGGGCGTGCGCGCAGCAGGGCCGCGAAAATGCGCAGGCTGCGGCGCGCGCTGCCTCCTCCGGCCACGCCTCTGAGCCGGGTGGCTCCGTCCTCGATGGGCGGGAGCGCGCGGGCCGAGGCCGTGCCGAGCACGAGGCGGGCGCGGCCCTCGGTGGCCTCCAGGAACTGGGTCAGGTAGACCAGGGGCCCGCCGTCGCGGTCGCCGCCGGACGTGCGGATTTTCATGTATTCGGTCAGCACGTCGCCGGATTTGACGTAGGCCACGCTCATGCCGGACCTGCTTTGCGCGTGGCGGCGTCGTGCTCTCCTGCCTCCGGTTCCTCGGCCCCCTCGGCCTCCTCGGTCCGGTCCAGGGGGCGCACCTGCGCGGGCACGCCCACGGCCAGGCAGCGGGGCGGCACGTCGCGCAGGACCACGGCGTTGGCCCCGACGACCGCGCCGTCGCCCACGCTGACCGCGCCGAGAATCTTGGCTCCGGCGCCCACGTTGACCCCGTTGCCCAGGCGCGGCGCGTCCAGGGGGCGGTCCGGCCGCTTGTTGCCGATGCTCACGCCCTGGCGCAGCAGGCAGTCGTCCCCGATGACCGCGTTGCCGTGCACGATGATGCCGCCGAAATGCTCGATCTGCACGCGGCGGCCGATTTCGGCGCGGCAGTGCAGACTGATGCCGAAAAATATCTCGCAGAGCTTGTGCAGCACGAGATGCAGCGCGCCCCAGGGCTTGCGGACCCACCAGGACGAGTAGCGGAAGCGGCGGTGGCCGAAACGGTACACCGTGAGCGCCCAGAAGCCCTGGGCCAGCAGCCCTTCGCGGTGGGCGCGCAGATCCTCTCGAAACGTTTCCAGCATGCGGTGCTCCGGTCAGGGGTCCAGGTTCTTGGCGGCCTCGCCCTTGCCCGCGGCGTCCGTGGCCAGTCCCAGGCGCGAGGCGAGCCCCAGGCGCAGGGCCGTGGAGGCCACGCGCGAAAGCCGCGCGGGCACGCCCCAGGAAAGGGCCAGCCCGGCGCGCAGCCGGTCCAGGGGGCCGGGGGGCGGTCCGGGGTCGTAGCCCAGCTCCGCCAGGGTCCGCCCGGCAACGGCCTGGAATGCGCGGATGTCCGCCGGGGCCATGCGCCGTTCCCACTTGCGGACGTTGTCCGGGGCGATGGGTTGAAAGATGCGTTCGGAATGGTGCGAGCCGATGTACTTGCCGCTGGTCTTCCAGAAGTCGAGCATGGCCGGGTCGAAGGGCAGCTCCAGCAGCGCGCAGATCGCGCGCAGGCGCTCCTCGGGCGCGGCCAGGAGATCCTCGTAGCGCAGCTCGCAGACCCGTTCCGGCGGCAGTGCGGCCAGGTCGCGGCGCGCGCGGGTCACCTTGTGCGTCCATTCCAGGGCGTCCACGGCCAGCCCGGAGCTGACGCCCATGCTTTTCAGGCTCAGGTGGATGTCGCGTCCGTCGCGCAGGATGTGGATGAACCGCGCCTGCGGAAAGAGCGTCGCGAGCGCCGGGACCATCCGGAAGAAGCTGGGAGTCTTGTCCCCGGCGCGGGTCTTGCCGCGCGAGCGGGCGTAGGCCGCGTAGAAGATCTCCATCAGCCGGGCCGGGGTCAGGTTCGGTTCGGCCAGGGCCTGGGCGCGCGCCTCGGCGTCGTCCAGCCCCCAGAGGCGGAACTGCGAGTTGGCGCGCACGTAGTCGAGCAGGTTGGCCAGCTCCCGCCCCTGGAGAACCGCTTCGGGCCGGTTTCCGTGGGAACGCAGCAGCGGCATCCAGAACGTGCCCTCCTCGGGCACGGCCAGTTCCGGATGGGCGTTGAGCATCAGCCGCAGCAGGGTGGTGCCGGAGCGCTGCGCCCCGATGAGGAAGAACATGCCCGCGCTCATGCCGCCGCCTCCCTGGCCCGCGTGCGCGGGGGCAGGCCCAGGAGCCGCCGATAGACCGCGTCCACCCGGTCCGCGATGGACGAGTAGGTGCGGTTGGCGAGCACGTATTCGCGGCCCCGCAGGCCCATGCGCCGGGCCTCGCCCGGATCGGCCAGGAGCCGCAGCATGGCCTCGGCAAAGGCGGCCTCGTCGTAGGGCGTGCAGAGTCCCGCGCCGCTTTGCTCGATGACGAGGCGCTGCTCCGGATGGTCCGTGGCCACCACGGGCCGGGCCAGGGCCATGTATTCCACGAGCTTGGTGGGCGAGGTGGAGTTGAGGATGGGCGCGGGGTAGAACGGAGAGAGGCAGACCAGGGCGCGGTTCAGCCGTTTCCAGGCTTCGCTGGGGGGCAGGAAGCCCGTGAACTCGCAGCGCTCGGCCACGCCCAGCTCGCGGGCCAGGCCGACGAGGCTTTCGCGGTCGTCCGGGGAGTCGCCCTCCCCGACCACGAGCAGCCGTGCGCCGGGGCGTTTCGCCGCCACCAGCGCGAAGGAGCGCACCAGGAAATCCATCCGCCGCACGCGGGAAAGCGAGCCGAGGTAGGCCACGCATTCCTCGTCGGCTTCGCCCTGGTCCGGCTCGGCCGGAACCATGTCGTCGGCCACGCCCATGGGCACGGGCGTGCACTTTTCCGGGGCGATGCCCCTGGCGGCCACGTCGCGTCGCATCTGCTCGCTCTGCACGAAGACGTGGTCCGCGGCGCGCAGCAGCACGCGGTAGAGCAGAAAGCCGTTGAAGCGGCCGCGCAGCGCGTAGAGCAGCGGGTATCGGGCCGTACCCTGTCGGACCTTTTCCAGATCCTCGTCCGGCATGGGGAAGGACATCCAGAAGAAGAAGCGGGTCCGGGTCAGCCTCGCGGCCAAAAGCCCCAGGAGTCCGCTGAGAAATTTGTCGCGGACCTGGATGAAGTCGTAGCGGTTGCGGAAGGGCAGCCAGAGCACGCGGCAGTCGTTGCAGAAATCGAGGCAGCGCTTGCGCAGGCGGTGGATGAAGCCCGTGCCGTTGTCCGTGGGGCCGAGCAGCACCCGGCCCGGTCCGGGAACGAGTTCGACGACGCGGAAACGGGATTCGTCCGGCGCGGACTGGAGCAGAAAGTCGATGTCGTGGCCGCGCGCGGCCATCTCGCGGCAGAAGAGGATGGAGACGTCCACCCGGTTGGGCGGGTAGCGGTTCGGTGCCAGGAACAGGGAGCGCGGTCCGCGTGGGTTGTCGGGTGTGTTGGTCATGCTCTGGTCCTCGGCAAAGCTGCCTTGTCGCCGGAAAGGAGGAGAAATATCAGATCACTCCTTCCAGCTTACGCGAGCGTCGCCCCGCACGGCAAGGGGCAATCGCGCGGGCGCGCATATGGGCTCCGCCGCCGCCTGCCTCGGCAGTTCCAGGGGCTCAGGACCGGAAATAGCGGTTGTAGAGCGAGGAGCCGGATTCCTTGACGATGACCAGCCGTTCCGGGGTGGAGTGGCCCGGAGTCCGGTCCTGCGGGGCTGCGGGCTCGTCGCCCTTTCCCGTGGCGGCGGAATCGGGCGTTCCGTTCTTGCCCTGCTGCGCGGGCTCCGCGTCGAGGCCCTGCTCGGCCTGGCGCCGCAGAAATGCCGCCCTGGCCTCGTTCAGTCCCATGCTGATGAAAATGACGTGGGGCATGTAGCCGTGCATGATGCCGTTGAAGAGGCAGTTGTTGAGCACGAGCAGGATCAGCAGCATCTGCCAGCGGATCGGGCCGTCCGTGCGCGCCAGATCGGTCATGCGCGCGGCATGGCTGAGGATGAAGAGCATGTAGAACATGTAGCCTATGACGCCGCTGTATTCGAGCCATTCCACGTGGAAGTTGTGCTGGGTGATGACCTGCTCGCCTCGGTAGAGGCCGACGCCGAGGAAGGGGCGTTGCAGGAAGCTGTTCAGGCCCGCGCTGAACTGGGAAACACGTCCGTAGATGGATTTCTTCCAGTTTTCCACGCTGGTCAGGCGCTCCTCGGTGCGGCGTTCCTCGGGGGTGAAGATGGTCCGGTCCGGCTGGACGTAGTGGGCATAGAGGAGCAGGGCCAGGGTCAGCAGCAGGGTGGCGATGAAAAAGCCGAGATAGAGCGTCACGCTCTTGCCCTTGCGGATGAGGACGTGACAGAGGGGCGCGACCGCCAGGATGACCAGGAACACGCGCGAGAAGGTCAGAAACATGGCCAGGAGGCAGAAGAGCGCGAGGCCGGTGCGAAATCCCTTGGGCACGCTGTCGCTGCCCATGATCAGGCAGATGGCGAAGACCATCAGGGTCGCCGTTCCGATGGGCGGGGTGTCCAGCGGGGTGGCGCGCATGCCCGTCTGCGCCCAGGAGGCCACGGCCATGCCCGCGAAGACGACCAGCCCGACGATCATGAAGCGCGTCAGGGTGCGGTATTCGGCTTGGTCGTCGATCAGCAGGCGGATGATGTAGAACGAAAGGACGGGCAGAAAGATGAAGTTGTAGGCCAGAAAGCCGCTGTCGGCCACGTCGGCGCTGCGCAGGGTGCCGAGCAGGTACACGGCGCTGACTCCCATGAGCAGCAGGTCCGTGAAGCTGAGGGGGAGCTGGACGCGGCGCAGGACGAAGCGGAGCAGGCCCACGAACGCGAAGAAGAGCAGGCCCAGCGAATAGGGGTTGAAGGTGACGATGCCCAGTTCCACGCTGGGGCCGCCCCAGCTGAACGGGAAGTAGGTGAAGACCAGGGAGAGCATCAGCAGCGGGTTGACCAGTACCGTTCCCAGGCCGAGAACGCCGAAAAGCGGGCCGACCAGCGCGATGTGCTCGCGGAAGCCCTCCAGCCCCCAAACGGAATACATCATTCCGCCGATGAGCAAGAGCAGCCCGAAAAGGTAGGCCACCACCACGCTGCGCATCATGGGCGTCTGTCCTCCGTTTCGCGCGCGGAACGCCTGCGGTGCTCCGCGCCCGTGGTTCCGGTCCTAGGCATCGCTGAGCGCGGCCTTCTGCCGGGTCAGCTGCCGGGCGAGTTGGCGCACGGTCTGTTCCAGGCGGGCCACCCTGCCGCGCAGTTCGGAGAGTTCCTCCGGCTGCGGAGGCGCCTCCGGGCTGATGAGCTTGCCGCTCGGCGTGAGCAGGATGCCGTCCTTGGCCTTGTCCTTGATGATCTCCTGGGCGATGCGGCCGTCGATGACGGTCTTCTCGTCGGCGAAGGCATAGATCAGGGCGAGGTTGCAGAGAATGTTCATGACCCTGGGAACGCCTGCCGAGGCTTCGTGGATCAGGGCCACGGCCTCGTCCGTGAAGAGTCCTGCCGGGGACTTGTGGCCCGCCACGGAGAGGCGGTGCTCGATGTAGGGGCCGGCCTCGGAGATGTCCAGCGAGGTCAGGTGGCAGGAAACCGCGATGCGCTGGGCGAGATAGGTCTTGCTGCGCTCCATGATCCGCCTGCGCAGTTCGGGCTGGCCGATGAGCAGCACCTGGAGGAGGATGTCCTCCCCGGACTGGAGGTTGGAGAGCATGCGGATCTCTTCCAGGGTCCGGTCGGGCAGGCTCTGGGCCTCGTCCAGCACGAGCAGCACGCGCTTGTCGCGCTTTTGCTGCCGCAGGAGGTATTCGTTGAGGATGCGCACCTGCATGGCCGAGGTCTCGGTGCCTTCGAGCTGGACGCCGAGCTCCTGGAGGATCGCGCTCACGAGCGTGTCCTCCACCAGGGAGGTGTTGGGAATCTCGATGACGTCCAAGGCGTTCAAGCGCCTCAGCTTATCCAGCAGGTAGCGTGTCAGGGTGGTCTTGCCCGCGCCGATCTCCCCGGTCATGAGGATGATCCCGCTGCGGTCCACCAGCCCGTACTTGAGGAAGGTCAAGGCCGCCTTGTGGCTTTTCCCGAGGTAGAGATACCTTGGGCTGGCCGCCAGGGAGAACGGCTTTTCCGCGAGTCCGAAGAATTGATTGTACATGGTCTTGCCTGTCCTTGGCTACACTGTTTCCTTGGCCTTGTTCAGGACCATGCCGAGCAATTTGCTTCTGTCGACCAGGTCCACGGCCTGGCGAATCTGTCGGCGGGTGGTCCTGCCGGCTTCGTTGACCAGCAGGATCTGGTCCACGTAGGAGGAGAAGACCAGGGCGTCGGGAACGCGGAGCAGGGGCGGGCAGTTGAAGATCACGTATCGGTCCGGGTAGCGTTCCTTCATCTCGCGCACCAGGGTGCGCATCTTGGGAGATCCCAGGATTTCCGTCGAGCCGGTGATGGTCCGGCCCACGGGAAGCAGGGCGAGCTTGTCCAGGTCCGTGCGGATCATCAGGTCGAAGATGGGCACCTCGCTGACGAGGTAGTCGGACAGCCCGCGTTTGGTGCTGATGCCGAAGTACTTGTCGATGACCGGGTTGCGCAGGTGCGTGTCCACGAGCAGGGCGAACTGGTTCAGCTCCCGCGCGATGCTGATGGCCAGGTTGATGGCCGTGAGCGAGGCCCCCTCGCCGGGAATGGCCGAGGTGACCATGATGACGTTCTTCTGCTCGCCGCGGGTGCGCTGGAGCACCTGGGTGCGCAGCAGGTTGTAGTAGTCCAGGATGCGCGGGTCGGTGATGCCGCCGATGACCATGTGCTTGGCCATGTGGGCCTTGTTCAGCTTGATGGTCTTGGAGCTTCCCCCGTCCTTGCCGCCAGCCCTGGGGCCGCTCGACAGCGTGTCCGATGAATCTATGGCCTTGAGCATGGCCTTTGCGAGTTTGTTCATGGCGTCCTCTCTGTGAATCCTTGTGGTTTGGTCCTAGAAGACGGACTGGATCAGTCTCATGACGATCAGGTCCAAGGGCTCCACGAAGAAGTGGATCGCCAGGAGCGCCGCCGCGAGGGAAAGCAGGATCACGACAGGCAGGCGCTGTTTCGCCTTCTTGCCTCCTGCCATGTTGTCCAGGTCGCCGAGCTGCGGAATCACGGCGAGCACGGGGACGCGGGAGACCGAGAAGAGCTCTTCCGCGTCGTGCACCGTACGGTCCAGCAGATGGGAGGTGAAGCCCACGCCCGCTCCGAGGGAAACCGACAGGATCAGTCCCAGGGCGAAGAGCAGCGGCCGGTTCGGGCTGTAGGGCTCTTCCGGCAGCACCGGCGGATCGACCAGGGTGAACTTCTCGCCCAGGCCGGATTCTTCAAGACCCTTGGATTCCTTGGCCGCGAGCATGCGCCTGAGCAGTTCCTCGCGTTCGGTCTTGAGCGTTTCCAGCTCGGAGTTGAGGATGTTGTATTCCACCTCGACCTGGGGCGCGGTATCGATGCGGTGCTGGATCTCGGTCTGCTGCTTGAGCAGGCCCTCTACGTCCTTCCGGAGGCGTTCCACGTTGATCCGGCTGGTCTCGACCTCGTTCTTGGCCTGGACCCACTGCGGGTTGAGTTCCATTTCCTTGTGCTTGGGCTTGATCAGGAACCGCTCGGAAATGGAATCGATGTCCTTGTGCAGCTGGGCGACCTCGCTCTTGAGGCGTCTCACGTCCGGGTGCTGGTCGGTGTACTTCTCCAGCAGCACCTTGAGCTCGTTTTCCTTCTGTTCCAGCTCGGTGGAATAGTCGTCCAGATCCTGGCGATACTTGACCTGCTCTTCCAGCGCGTCCACCTGCTTCTGCAGGTTGACCACGTCGGGGTGGTCGTCGGAGTGGTTGGCCTTGAGCGCCACGAGATCGCGGCGCATGCGGTCGAGTTCCTCCTCCGGGGTGATCAGCCGCTGTCCGCCCGTGGTCCGCACCTGGATGAACTGCGGGCGGGAGGCGAGCACGCCGAGCCAGTACTGGAGCTTGGCGTCGCTCTTTTCGAGGTCGTCCTCCTTGAAGCGGAGGTTGCCCTCGACGCGGTCAAGCAGGCGGATGTTCATGGGCACCAGCTCCGGCAGGAAGAACTTGTTTTTCTCCTTGAATTCGGAGATGCGCTTTTCCACCTCGCTGATCTGGGTGCCGAGGTCCTCGAGCCGGCCTTCGAGGTATTGGTAGGCGGAACGGGTCTGGCCTTCGCGGTTCTTGATGTTGGCTTCGAGGTAGAGCGAGACGAGCCGGTTGGCGACCCGGAGAACCTTTTCCGGTTCCTTGCCGTCGAAGGAGAGGGTGAACGCGTACGTCGCCACGCCCGAACGCGCCTGCGCGGCGTCGTGGACCTCCGTGGTGACCATGTCGACGTTGATGTCGTTGCGCATGGAGTCGATGATCTCGCTCATGGTCATGCGCTGGCGTTCACTGCTGTAGAGGTTGAACTGCTCGATGATCTCCAGCAGCTGCGAGCGGCTGAGCACCGTCCGGTTCAGTCCCTGAAGGCGTTCCTCGATGAGTCCCGTGATGGTGCTCTGCACGAGGTCTTCAGGGATGTCCTGGGTCTCGATGAGTACGAGTGCCGAGGACCGATACACGGACGGGAGAAAGAGTGCGAACATCGTGCAGATGACCATCGCGCCGATGGCGGGCACGATGCACTGCCACTTTCTGCGTTTGAAAACGCGAAGGTAAAATTGCAGATCGTTCTGAAATTCCATCATCCCACCCTGCACCGGAAAATAATTCCGGCCCGGTTACGACGTGCTCCCTCCGAGGCGGCGGGAGCCATGCGCGGCGCTCCCGATCTTTTCACCTGCCCCCCCTGGCGTGCCATTCATAATGATGGTCCGCCCTGGAAACTCCGTCATTAATTTGGCGCATCGTGCGTCCGAAATGACGTTGCGTGCCGATACACTGTTGCTTCTTCGGCACTTTCTCCGCACTCCTTAACGGTTGCGGAGGAATCTTGGCCCGCTTCGCTCCGTTGCGTTCTTCAGGTGAAGAAACATCATCGGTCCGACCGCAATGTGGCGGCATCGCGGTGCCGGAACTTGTATAGCAATGTTCGTTCCAAAAAGGTTCTGCTTTTTTGGCCGGATGCGGAGGGAGGAGGCGCGAAGGCCTCGTGGGAGGGGGTGACATGCCCAGGATATCGTTGCTGAACCTTGTTTACCCATGAAGTCGTAGTAAACCGAAGCGGTCAAGCTGTAAAGGGTGTTTTAGACTTTTTTTAGAAATCTATAGCGCAGCTCCCGGCACTCTTCTTGCTTGTCTGGGTCGGCAGCGTCGGAAAAACGTAAAGAAAACCGACTCTCGGGCCGATAGGGCCTACGACCCCGATAAATGGACGAGGAGGGTGTCATGAAAAAGATCGCTATGATGATGTTGTTGTCGCTGTTCATGGTCGGCATGGTCGCCGACCAGGCCGCGCAGGCCGAGGACCAGCAGGACCTGCGCAAGATGTTCGAATCCGTTTCGCCCGGCGGCTATCATGTCGGCGCGGAAGACGTGCTGCAGATTTTCGTCTGGGGGGACGAAACCCTTACGCAGCAGGTCATGGTCCGTCCCGACGGATACATTTCCCTGCCGCTCATCGGCGAAGTGCTCTGCCTCGGCCGCACCGTGGAGGACATCCGCAAGGAGGTGGACCGCCGGTACAAGCAGTACATCTCGGATACGCCCGTGAGCATCATGATCGTGGAGCTGAACAGCCCCAAGGTCTATGTCATCGGCAAGGTCAACCGGCCGGGCGTCTACATCATGCCGCACCCCATGACCGTGACCCAGGCGCTCGCCCTGGCGGGCGGGTTCAACCCGTTCGCGGACGAGGCGAACATTCTTCTCGTGCGCGGCCTCGGACCGGATCAAAAGGTCTACGTCTACGACTACGCGGACATTTCCCTGGGCAAGAACATGCATCAGAACGTTCTGCTCAGGCCCAACGACACCATCGTGGTGCCGTAAAGGAGCGCAGCCGTGAACGCCAGAGCCTTTTCCATCTTGATCATTGCCGTGGCGGCGACGGCCCTGTCAGCGTCCGTGGCCCTGGCCCAGAGCGCGCAGGTCATCGTCACGCCCAAGGCGGCCTATCGGATCGTCTATGACAACAACGTCAACAACACCAAGGACGGGGACATCGAACACCAGCTTCGCCCCGCGCTTCAGGTGGACGTGAACACCGAGCGCAGCAAGAACACCGTCGAGGCCGCCGTCACGATGCATCGTTACAACGACCTCGACCAGCTCGACCGCACGGAGCAGGAATACACCTTCTCCTCGCGCAACGAGCTGACCGAGCTGCTCCGCTTCAACCTGACCGGCTCCTACGAGGACGACTACACCATCAGCAAGATCGCGGAAGAACTTGCCGAAACGGCGTCCAAGACGGCCCGCCGCCGCCTGACGCTGTCGCCCCGGCTGGAATACGTGGTCACGGAGCGCAACCTGGTCGGACTGACCTACACCTACGGCAGCACGGACTATGACCGCGCCGAATACGTGGATTACGACTATCAGAACCTGAGCGCGGACTGGACCTACATCTGGACCGAGCGTTTCCGCGTGCGGGCGAGCACCGGGGCCAGCTGGTACGACAACAAGTACAGCGACGGCGACGGCGCCTACTCGGATCTTTCGTTCATGGTCGGCTTCGACTACGACATCAACGAGATTTGGACCTGGTCCGTCATGAGCGGCCTGCTCCAGAGCAAGACCACGGTGGACCGTCCTGGCCTGGACGTGGACAAGGAAGGCGACGGCTACGTGGGCAGCACCCGCCTGACCTGGGACTATCCCCGGTCCGACGGCTACATCGAGTACGGCCGCGACAACACCATCGGCCTCTCCGGCGAAACCCTGACCCGCGACCGCTTCCATCTCAAGGAAACCTATCTGCTCACCGAACGCCAGCGCCTGAAGCTCGACTCCGTGATCACGCTTTCCGAGTCGGACGGCACCATCTCCGAGCGCGACTCCGCCTACTACCGCATCCGTCCGAGCTACGAGTACGACCTCGACGAGAACTGGACCTGGGAGGTGGGTTGCAGCTACGAGTACGTGGAGGACCGCGTGAACTCCTCCAACTACGACCGCAGCAAGGCCTACATGGAAATCCGCTGGTCCCTGCCCGAAGAGCTTTAGTCGGGGAGGCGCGTTGACCTGACCTCCGAACTGGGGCACATGTGTGCCGAGTCCTTCAGAATCGGAGACTGTATGAACAAGGAAACCGGCGTCCTGCTGCTTCCCTCCGGGGAAGCGCAGGCGCTTCGGCGCAGAATCCCGGAACTGCCCGGCTGGGACCTCGGTCGGCGCGGGCTCTGCGATCTCGAACTGCTGATGCAGGGCGCTTTTGCGCCGCTGGGCGGCTACATGAGCCGGGAGCAGTACGAGTCCGTGCTGGCCGGGATGCGGCTGCCGGACGGGCGGCTCTGGCCGCTGCCGATCTGCCTGGCCCTGCCCGAGGCCGTGGCCGGGGCGCTGGAACCCGGGGCGGAGCTGGCGCTCAACGACCGCGAGGGCTTTCCCCTGGCCGTGTTGCGCGTGGAGGAGCTTTGGCGTCCGGATCGGCGGGCCGAGGCCCTGGCCCTCTTCGGCACGGACGACCCCTCCGGCCATGCGGGAGTGCGACGTTTCTTCGAGGAACCCTGCGATTACTACGTCAGCGGGCCGCTCCTGGGCCTGCACCTGCCCGTGCACCACGACTTCCTGGATTTGCGCCGTTCTCCGGACGAACTGCGGACAAGCTTTCGGCGCATGGGCTGGAGCCGCGTCCTCGGCACGCATCCCCACAGACTGCTGCACCGCATGGACCGTGAGGTGCTGCTCGGCGCGGCCCGCCGGGCCGACGCGAACATCCTGCTCATGCCCGCCGCGGACCAGCCTTTTCTCGTGGACGACGACCATTTCCACAAGGTCCGCTGCCACCGCGCGTTTTTCCGCAACCTGCCCGAAGGCATGGCGCAGCTGGGCCTTCTGCCGTTGGCCTCCCGGGGGGCCGGCCCGCGCGAGGCCATGCTTCAGGCGCTGGCGCTCAAGTCCTGCGGCTGCACGCATTTCCTCGTGGACGCGTCCCAGGGCGAGCCGCAGCCGTGCAACGGGGCGCACGCCTACCCGCCGCGGGCGGCCTTCGAGCTGCTGGAGCGCCACGCGGACGAACTGGGCATCGAGCCCGTGCTTGCGGAGAGTCTGCGCTACCATTCCCGGCGCAGGTGCTTTTTGCCCGCGGCGCAGGTGCGGCCCGAAGAATCCGTTGCACCGCCGACTCCCGAAGAGCTGGACACGCTGCTGGAGTTCGGACGCGACATTCCCTCCTGGTACGTCTTTCCGGACGTGCTCGAAGAGATGCGCCGCGCCCATCCGCCCCGGCACCGCCAGGGCTTCAGCGTGTTCTTCACGGGGCTTTCCGGCGCGGGCAAGTCCACCCTGGCCAAGATCCTCTACGTGCGCTTCATGGAGGAGGGCTCCCGCCCGGTCACGCTGCTCGACGGCGACATCGTGCGGCGCAACCTTTCCAGCGAGCTGGGCTTCTCCCGCGAGCACCGCGTGCTCAACGTGACCCGCATCGGCTTCGTGGCCTCGGAGATCGTCAAGAACCGGGGCATTGCCATCTGCGCGCCCATCGCGCCCTATGAGGAGGCCCGCCGCGCCAACCGCGAGCTGATCTCCCAATACGGCGGCTACGTCGAGATTCACGTTTCCACCTCCCTGGAGGTCTGCGAACGGCGCGACCGCAAGGGGCTGTACGCCAAGGCCCGCGCCGGGCTGAAAAAAGGCGTCACGGGCGTGGACGACCCCTTCGAGCCGCCGCAGCACGCGGACCTGAGCCTGGACACGTCCGGGCTGAGCCCGGAGGAGGCCGCCCGCAAGGTCTTCCTCTTGCTGGAACAGATGGGCTACGTGCGTTGATCCCCGCGACGCTGGCAATGGTGCGGGAAATCGGATAAGCAATGCCTATGGACATTTCCCGCGAAAACCGCACGCTGGCGGCGGCTCTGCTCTTTTGGCTGGTCTGCGCCTTCGTCCTGTTCGGTCCCCACCTGGACGGACTGCTCGGACGTTGGAACGCGGAGGACAATTCCTATTGCTACCTGGTGCCCCTGGTCTTCGGGTACATGGTCTGGCAGGGGCGGGCCGTTTTCTTTCCCGCCTGTCCCAAGGGCAGCGCGCTGCCCTCGCTCCTGCTTTTCCTGCTGCTGGCCTGCTCCTACCTGGCCGGGCTGCTGGGCTCCCTGGAAACCCTGGTCTATGGCGCCGTCTGGCTGGGCGTCGCCGGGCTGACAGCGGCCTTCGGCGGCTGGCGCGGCCTGAAGCGGCTCTGGTTTCCGCTGCTGATCCTGCTCTTCGCCGTGCCCCTGCCGCCGTTCCTGAACCGGCTGCTGACCTTCCGGCTGCGGCTGTTCTCCACGGAGCTCTCGGTGCGCCTGCTGGAATGGCTGCGCATTCCGGCCTATGCCGACGGCAACATCATCGACATGGGCGTGACCAAGCTTCAGGTCGTGGACGCCTGTAGCGGCCTGCGCTACCTGATGCCCTCCCTGCTCATGGGCCTGCTGCTCGGATATTTCTTCCATACCCGCATCTGGAAGCGCCTTTTCCTGATGGTGCTCAGCGTGCCCGTGACCATCGTGGCCAACGCCTTCCGCATCGCCATGACCGGCGTGCTCGTGGCCTACGTCTCGCCGGAATTCGGCCAGGGCTTCCTGCACGATTTTTCCGGCTGGCTGGTCTACATGATTTCGATCCTGCTGCTGGGGGCGACCAGCTTCGGGCTCAAGAAAGTGCACCGCGCCCCGCCGAGGCCCGAACCGGAGCCTCGGTCCTGCCGTCTGGAGGCTTCGGTCTGGCCGCGCATCGTCATCGGCGGCGCGGTCATGCTCCTGGCGGCAGGTGCCGGGGAGCATCTGCTGCACCGGCAGGCCGCGCCCGAACGGGCCAGCTTCGAGAGCTTTTCCATGCACCTGGGCGAATGGCGCGGCAAGCGCTTCTACCTCGATCAGGAGATTCTGGACGAGCTTTGGGCGGACGACTACGTGACCGGCAATTTCCGCAACGAGAGAACGGGCAACGTGCTGCATCTGCTCGTCTCCTACTACGAGCGCCAGACCACGGAACACACCGCGCACGCGCCCACCTCCTGCCTGCTCGGCGGCGGTTGGGATCTCGCGGCCAAGAGGCCCCTGCCGCCCGCGCCGGAGCGAGGCCGGAAATTCCCGGTCATGCAGCTCCAGCTCCAGAAGCCGGGCCTGGTCGTGCTTTCCAATTTCTGGTTCCAGCAACGGGGCCGGATCATCACCAGCGAATGGATGAACAAGATCTGGCTCGTGGCGGACTCGCTTTCCCTGGGGCGTTCGGACGGCGCGCTGGTGCGCGTGGAGCTGTACCTCAATCCGGACCAGAGCCTCGCCGAGGGGCAGGCCCTGCTCGACGATTTCGACGCGCTGCTTCAAGAGCGCCTGACGGCCCATATTCCGGGACGCTGACCAGGAGCGCATGAAATGTTCGCACAGCAGGTCCACATCGTCGTCACCTTCATGATCCTGGTCGAGGGATTGATCGTGATCGGCTGCGGCTATCTGGCCGCCTACCTGCGCTGGGTCGTCAGCGGCTATCTCTGGCGTCCCGACCCCACCGCCCTCGTGGGCATCATTCTCTTCCTGATGTTCGTGAACTCCTTTTCCATGGGCCGGATGGGCCTTTACAGCGACCGGCGGCCCGGATCGCTGCTGAACGTGGCCTGGAGGCTGGCGGTCGTCGTGCTCATCGACTTCGCCTTGCTTTTCGTGGGCCTTTTTTCCCTGAAGTATTACGACATCGGCCGACTGTTCCTGCTGATCTACGCGGCGCTGCTCTACGCGTCCCTGCTCTTCGGGCGGGCCTTTCTGGATGTCTACATGAACCAGCGCAGCAGCAAGGGCTTCAACCGCCGCCAGGTGCTCATCGTGGGTTCGGACGAGCGGGCCGCCAAGGTGGTCGAGGCGCTCAAGGAGCAGCGCAGCTGGGGCCACGCCGTGGTGGGCTGCCTGCGTCCGGACGCGGAAGCCGAGAACTGCTGCCAAGGCGTGCCGGACCTGGGCGTGGCCGGGAATTTCATCGACGTGGTCCATTCCCACAGCGTGGACGAGGTCATCTTCGCGCTCCCCCGCGACGGCGACATCGGCGTCATGATCGAGGAATGCCGACGCCTGGGGCTTTCCTACCGGGTGGTGCCCTCCATGTACGACCCGCAGGAACCCACGCCCATGTCCGTGGAGCGCATCCAGAACATCCCCACGCTGGCCTGGAATTCGGTGCGCATCGACGCCAGCGGGCTGCTCTACAAGACCATTCTCGACTACATTGCCGGACTCGTCGGGTTCTGCATCTTCCTGGCCGTCTATCCCTTCGTGGCCGTGGCCATCAAGCTCGACTCGCCCGGACCCGTGATGTTTCGCCAGCCCCGCGTGGGCCAGAACCGCCGCCTCTTTCATATCTACAAGTTCCGGAGCATGTTCGTGGACGCGGAGGCGCGCAAGAAGGAACTCATGGCCGGGAACCTCATGGGAGGGGAAAACGGGCTGATGTTCAAGATGGAACGCGACCCCCGCGTGACCAGGGTGGGCGCCTTCCTGCGCAAGACCTCCCTGGACGAGCTGCCCCAGTTCATCAACGTGCTCCGCGGCGAGATGAGCCTCGTGGGCACGCGGCCGCCCACCGTGGACGAGGTGGAGCGCTACGACAACTGGCATTATCGCCGCATGAGCATGAAGCCCGGCATCACCGGACTCTGGCAGATTTCCGGACGCAACAAGATCAACGATTTCGACGAGGTCGTGAAGCTTGATTTGAGCTACATTGACAATTGGCATTTTTTCTATGATCTGGTCATCATCTGGAAGACAATATTCGTGGTGCTCAGGCGCAAGGGCGCGCTCTGATTCCACGGTTTTTTTCGCAACCCTCAGACCTGTATGGAAGGCGAAATGCGCAAGTTTACGGTATTCGCGGTCATTGCTTCGCTGCTGCTCGTTATGGCGGGCTGCGGCAGTCCCGAAGAGCGGCGGGACGAGTTCTACAACAGCGCCAAATCCCTCTACGAGGAAGGCCGCTACGACGAAGCCAAGGTCCAGGTGAAGAACGCGCTCAAGGTGGAGCCGGAATACGCCAAGGCCGAGCTGCTGCTCGGACAGATCAACGTCAAGCTGGAACAGTGGCGGAGCGCCTTCAACAACTTCACCCGCGCCCTCGAGGAGGACAAGACGCTCCACGAGGCCCGCCTGGGGCTGGCCCGCTTGCAGCTGATGAACAACGACGTGGAGGAAGCTCGCAAGTTCGTGGCCGAAATCCTTGCGGACCAGCCGGACAATTCGGACGCGCTGCTGCTCTCCGCCGTGATCCGTTCCCGCGAAGGCGACATGGAAGCTGCCGAGCGCGAGACGCTGGCCCTGCTCGAGAAGAAGCCGGAACTGGAGGAAGCCTGGGCCTTTGCGGCCTTGCTGCGGATGCAGGCCGGCGATGACGACGGCGCGGTCAAGACGCTGCGCCAGGGCCTGACCCATCTGCCCAAGAGCCGCAACCTGCACCTCCAGCTGGCGGGCACCCTGACCCGCATGGAGCGCTGGGACGACGCGGCCGCCGTGTATCAGGCCCTGGCCGCCGAGGACAAGGACACGCCGGAAATGCGCCGCTTGCTCGGCGACTTCTACCTCAAGGCCGGAAGGTTGGACGACGCCGCGAAGGTGGCCGAGGACTTGATCCGTTCCTTCCCGGACGATCCCAAGCACCGCCTGACCATGGCCGCGGTGCAGCGGGCCCGCAAGGATGCGGCCGCCGAGGAGAAGGCCCTGCGCGACGGCATCGACCAGGTGCAGGACAACGGCAGCCTGAAGATGGCCCTGGTCGCCTTCCTGCGCCGCGAGGGGCGCATCGACGAGGCGATGACCCTGGCGGAACAGACCGCCGCCGCGGACCCCGAAGGGGAGTCCGGACTGGGGGCGCGCCGCGCCCTGGCCGAGATGTATTACTCCCGCCTGGACTACGACAAGGCCATCGCCGAACTGGACAAGGTCTTCGCGGTGCAGCCCAAGGACATCGAGAGCAAGGCCCTGCTGGGGCGCATCCGCATGGCCCAGGGCAAGCCGGAGCTGGCCGTCATCCTCTATCGGGAGGTGCTGCGCGAGTCGCCGGAAATGCTTCCGGTCTACGGCTTCCTGGCCCAGGCCCACATGGCGGCGGACGAGTCCGGACTGGCCAAGCAGGCCCTGGAGCAGGCCCTGGAGCAGGATCCCACCTATGCTCCGGCCCGCCGTGCCCTGGTCAGCATGTACCTGGCCGAAAAACGCTACGACGAGGCCATGGCCCAGCTGCGCAACGGGCTCAAGCATGAGCCGGGCAATCCCGCGATCCAGGCGGCCATCGGCGACGTCTACAGTCTCCAGGGCAAGCTCGGCGTGGCCGAGATGGAATACCGCAAGCTGCTGGAGAATCCGCGCACTGCCGGTTTCGGAGCCTTCAAGCTCGGCCAGCTGGAGATGTCGCGCAAGAATTACGATACGGCCCTGAAGTACTTCAAGGCCCTGCACGATTCCAACCCCGCGAACTTCACGGCGGCCGAGGCCGTGGTCGCGGCGTATCTCGCCAAGAACGACGCGGCCGGGGCACTGGCTTTCGCCGAAAGCCTCAAGGACGTGCTGCCCGGCGCGGGCGCGTATCAGCTCCTGGGGCGCATCGAGGCCGCCCGCGGCAATTTCGCCAAGGCGGAGGAGCAGTTCCTGGCCGGCGGCGAGGCCGCGCCCGGATTCAACGCCTACCAGCGCATCGGCGGCATGTATCTGGCCGCGGGCAAGGTCGATCTGGCCAAGGCGCGGTTCGAGGAGGCCCTGTCCAAGAACCCCGACGACACGGGAAGCGCCTTTGTCCTGGGCATGATGCTCCAGGAGCAGAACGACCTGGACGGCGCGGAAAAGATGTATTTGAAGGTGCTGGCGGAAAACCCGACCTTCATTCCCGCCCAGAACAACCTCGCCTACCTCTACGCGGAGAACTCCACGGATCCGGCCAAGCTTTCGAAGGCCCTGGAACTTGCGTTGCAGGCTGCCGGAAAAGGCTCGCCCGAGGCCCTGGACACCCTGGGCTGGGTCTACCACAAGAGCGGCAACCAGCAGATGGCTCTGGCCTCGCTGATGCAGGCCGTAGAGAAAAAGGACGACGATCCCACGCTGCTCTACCATCTGGCCGAGGTGCAGCGCTCCCTGGGCAACAACGACCAGGCCAAGGGATACGCCGGACGGGCCGTCGAGCTGGACCCGGAGGGGGCTGTCGGCCGGAAGGCCAAGGCCCTGATCGACGAGCTGTAGACCGCGGCGAACGAGAACGACGCAGGGCGCGTCCGGGAAACCGGGCGCGCCCTTTTTCCTGCCTGACGAAACCGGGCTGCGGAAAACAGAAAGGCTCCCGAAAACGGGAGCCTTTCATGCGCGCAGAGCGCGATGGCCGCAAGGCGCGGAACCAAGGGGGATCAGCTCTCGGAGCCGCCGCCGTTGCTTTGCGCGTTGCCGCCGTTCTGACCGCCTTGTCCGCCGCCCGAAGGCTTTCTCCGGCGGCGGCGCTTCTTCTTGGGCTTGGGAGCGTCGTCCGGGCGCGCGGGCGGGGCGTCCGCGCGGGGCGCTTCGTCCCGGGGTTCGGAGCGTCTCTCGCCTACGGAGTCTTCCCGTCCGCCCTTGGGGGCGCGGGGACCGGGCTTGCGGCGCTCGGCGCCGCGTCCCATGCGCCCGCTGGAATCCTGCTTTTCCGGCAGGGGAACGCCCTTGGTGTGGACGTTGTCGTGGTAGAATTCGTCCAGGAGCGTGGCGATGAGCGTTGCTCCGTCTTCCGACTCGGCCAGCTCCTTGGCCAGGGGCAGGAAGCGGCTCATGCGCTCGCGCGAGATGGGCAGCAGCGCGCGGACCTTGGCTTCGAGCAGGGCCGTGGCCCGCTGGGCCAGAACCCCGCGCAGGGTCTCGTCGTCCGGAAGGGGGCGCTGCTCCAGCTCGATGCTGTATTGCGTGGCGATGCGCTTGAGCTCCAGCTTCTGGATCACGTCCACCAGGGAGAGCACTTCGCCCGCGGCACCGGCGCGTCCGGTTCTTCCGGCGCGGTGGATGTAGGATTCGTGGTCTTCGGGCGGCTCGTAGAGAAAGACGTGGGAGAGGGCCGGGATGTCGATGCCGCGTGCGGCAACGTCCGTCGCGGCCAAAAAGCGCAGCGACCCGGCGCGGATGCGGCTCAGGATCTGCTCGCGCCGCGACTGGGAGAGGTCGGACGAAAGGGCGTCGGCGTCGTAGCCGAACTGGCGCAGCACCTCGGACACGTAATGGCAGTTCGCCTTGGTGTTGCAGAAGATGATGGCCGAGGTGGGGTTTTCCACCTCGATGATGCGCATCAGCGCCCGGTCCTTGCCCATGGCCGGGACTTCGTAATAGGCGTGGGTGACCTCGGCCACGTGGACCTGCTTGCCGGAAAGGCTGATGAACAGCGGGTCGTTGAGGAACTCCTCGGAGAGCCGCAGAACCAGGGGCGGGAAGGTGGCCGAGAACATCAGGGCGTTGATCCGGCGCTTGGGCAGGTAGCGCTGGACCTGCTTCATGTCCGGGTAGAAGCCGATGGAGAGCATCCGGTCGGCTTCGTCGAAGATCAGGGTCTCGAGCTTGTCCAGGGAAAGGGAGCCCTTGAGCAGGTGGTCGAGCACGCGGCCGGGGGTTCCGACCACGAGATGCGCGCCCTGCTTGAAGGCCTCCATCTGCGGGCCGTAGCTCGTGCCGCCGTAGACGGCGATGGTGCGGATCTTCCCGCCGGAGAGCATCTCGGCTTCGTGGGCGACCTGCTTGGCCAGCTCGCGCGTGGGCAGCAGCACCAGGGCTTGGCAGTGGTTCTTGTTCGGGTCGATCCGCTCGATGAGCGGAAGGACGAACGCGCCGGTCTTGCCGCTGCCCGTGCGGGCCTGGACCATGATGTCCTGCCGCTTGAGCATGTAGGGCATGGACTTGGACTGGACGGGCATGAGCCCCGACCAGCCGGCGCGGGCGCAGGCCTCTCGCAGGGCTTCGGGAAGCTCGTCAAAGGTGATTTCAGGCAGGGCGTCTTCGGGAGACACCTCGGCCGGGCCGTCGGATTCTCTTTGGATGTATTTTGATTCTGTCATGTCGATGTGGGTTGAAGGAATGCGTCTGCCGTGGCGGCCGAACGCGGTGCGCCTGAACCAGACGCTTGCAATGGATACAGGTCAATGACGCCCAGGTCAACCTGCACTTGACAGTGGCGTGTTCGCGGTGCACGCAATGTTGATGAGTCGTCGCCATATCGCTGGGTTATGCGTTTCTCTTTTGTTGCTGGCCGCGTGCGTTCTTGCGGTCCAGGTTCGGACCGCGGCCGCGCAAGAGAGCGGCACCGTGGTCTGGCCCTATTTTTCCTTTCCCCCGCATGTGATCGTGGAGCCGGACGGAACCCTTTCCGGCGCGAGCGTCGAGCTTCAGCGTCTCATGGCCAAGGCCTTGCCGGAGTATCGCCACGAGCGCATCAATTCCCCGGTGAACCGCAGCATGATGGCGGCGCAGGAGGGGCAGCCCTACTGCTTGACGGGATTGCTCAAGCGCCCGGACCGCGAGCGGATCCTGTCCTATTCGCTGCCCTGCCGTCTCGTTCCCCCCCAGGTCGCCGTGACCGTCCAGGGCCTGCTCGACGCGCATAAAAACGCGGACGGACAGGTATCCATGAAGAGCCTTCTTCAGGACGGACGGCTGACTTACGGACACATCAAGGGCTTCAGCCACGGGCAGACGCTCGATCGGATCATCGAGGAGAACTACTGGCGCGAAAACGTCTTCGAGATCCTGGACATGAAGACCCTGGGACGGCAGTTGGAGTTGCTGCTGTCCGGGCGCATCCAGTATTTCATAACCACGCCGGAACAGGCGTGGTACGCTCTGCGGGAGCAGAGGCTCTTCGACCATCTGGAAATGATTCGCGTTGCCGAGGCGCAGGAGTGGAACTTCGGCTACATCGCCTGCACGCAGGGCGAGTGGGGCAGGGAGGTCGTGGGCAAGATCAACGCGGCCATCAGAAGGAGCCTTCGCAACGGTGAACTGAAGCGCATCTACCGGAGGAACCTTCCCGCGCAGATGTGGCCGGAGTTCGACGCCGCCTGGGAAAGGATGATGACGCCCATCGCGGAAGAAGCCGAGGCTGCGGACTGACCGTTTCCCAGGTTCTCTTCTGGCTCAGCTCTTGGCCGCGAAGCAGCGGCGGATGCTTTCCTGGAGTTCCTCCTGGATCAGGGGCTTGGCCAGAAAGCGCGTGGCCCCCAGTTCCAGCAGCGAGGAAATGTCGCTGACGCCCACCACGGCGGACATGATTATCACGGGCATTTCCCGCAGTTCCGTGTCTCCGCGCAGCGTCTGGATGAGCTGCCGCCCGTCCATCTCCGGCATCATGATGTCCGTGATCAGAAGATCGAACGAGTTTTCCGCCTTGAGCGCCTCGTAGGCGTGCTTTCCGTTGGGGCTCACGAACGCTGTGTGCCCGAAAGACTCCACGATGGTCTTCGCGAGCCGCTGTGATATGCGGTCATCTTCGGCGATCAGTATCCGTTTCATCGAGTGGCCCTCCCCGAAGTTCCCGCATATCACAGCTCGGTCGCGTTCGACAATGCTAGCGAGCGGTATTCATTGACTCCAGAAGCTCTTTCAGCAGCTCGGGCTTTTCCGTGAGGTCGGAGCTTTCCAGGAAGGCCTTGCGCTGCTCCACCCGGTCGCGAAGGGTCGCCAGGTACTGTTCGTGGTTCTCGACCTTGGCGTGGTCGTAGCGGTCGTAAAAACCGGGCAGCAGCTTTTCCGCGCTTTCGCGGGTGGGAATCTGCGATCCCGCCAGCAGGGGCCAGTCCTCCCACTCCAGCTGATCGGTGAGGATCGCGGTCTGGAGCGTCAGCGAGGTCTGGAGGGGAATGCCGGTCAGCTCGTCGGCCGAGGTCTTCCAGAATCCGCTGGAGTTGAACATGAAGCCCGTGGCGCCGTTTTCAAAGACCTTGATGAAGGCCTCGACGTCCTTCCAAAGCTCGTAAACCCGGAAGGGGTTGGCAAAGGGCACGAAGACCAGCTTCTTGAGCTCCTCCTCGGAGACGTTTTCCGCCACGTTGCGCTTGGTCATCAGGGACGCGCCCATGGCCACCGCGAGCTTCACGTCGGTGAAGCGCATGATCGGCGGCATGGTGGTGTCCTTGGTCAGCCAGCAGAGCGTGGAGGGGAAGGAGCAGCGGTTCACGTACTTGCCGAGCAGGGCGCGGTCGAGCAGGGCGCGGCCGTTGCCGTTGCGCACGTCCTGGCCCAGCGGCAGGTTCTTGCCGTCGACCATGATCTGGCCGTGGTTCATGACCGAGATGATGTATTCCCAGTCGGGATGGCCGATGGGCCGGGAATCGGTCTTGTCGAAGAGGGTCGGCTCCCAGACGCGGCAGATCTTTTCCTCGATGTCGATCTGGAAGGCGTCGTCGTGCAGCACGACCTTGTCGAAGCCTTCGGGCATGGTGCCGCCGTTGTCCGAGGAATTGGTGTGCGAGCTCTTGCCCGTGCCGGAGAGGCCGAAAAAGGCGATGGAGCGCTTGCCGAGCTTTTTGCAGGCGTCGTCCTTGCAGCCGGCGAAGTCGATTTCCTTGATGCCGCCGTGGCAGGCGGCCATGCCCAGGCGCATGCCGGAGGTCCAGGCCAGGGTCAGGGTGCCTTTCTTGCGCTCGCCGAAGTAGCGCATGCCGAAATTGAAGATGACGTTGGCGTCCACATCCACCAGCGCCAGCTGCGGGAAGCCCTGGTTGTGGTAGAAGGGATCGTTGTTGCGCCATTCGTTGTCGGCGATGACGATGATGTCCTGGATGGGCAGCTTGGGGCTGCTTTCATACTGCTCGGCCAGCTCCGCGTAGGGCGTGAAGTTGACCAGCCAGTTGAAGACGTTGACCGCGTCGTTCTCGTGGCCCACGATGGTGGCCTTGATCATCAGATCCTTGTCCAGGCCGATGAGCGCGTGCGCCTTGATCAGGGGGCGGGTCTGGAGGTCGGAGACGGCCTCGAGCAGGTCGCCGAGCACCTTCTTGCGTTCCGGCGCGTTCAGCGCGTGCCAGAAGCGGCGGGCCATGGCCGTGCGGCCCACGATCTTCCCGTGGCAGTTGTTGAGCACCTTGGCGCCCTTGGGCAGTCCCAGGCGTTCCGCTGCCGGGGCGTAGATCGGAAGATCCGTTTCCTGGACGTCCCACTGCCGCCGGGCCAATTCATAGGCCTCGGCCGGGCTGACCGTACGGATTTTGTGGTCCAGCACCAGCGTATCCGCAATGGCCCGGAGGGGGGGAAGTTTCTTGATGTCGTCTTTGTAGAATTCGTAACTGGATTTACTCGCCATTCATCTGCTCCTTTCCGGTCCTCTCTCTCTATTGTTACGACTCCGTAACCACGCGCGAAGTCTCATATCCTATTTTGCCAAAACTGACCACAGAATACCGGCCGCGACAGCCGAACCGATCACCCCGGCCACGTTCGGGGCCATGGCGTGCATAAGCAAGTGGTTTGACGAATCTTCTTCGCGGCCAACCGCCTGGACCACCCGGGCGGAATCCGGCACGGCGGAAACCCCGGCCGCGCCGATGAGCGGGTTGATCTTGTCTTTGAGGAAAAGATTCATGAATTTTGCGAAGAGCACCCCCGCGGCGGTGGCGACCACGAAGGAGGCCGCGCCCAGCGCGAAGATCAGGACGCTTTCGTGCCGCAGGAAGGTCTGGGCCTGGGTGCTCGCGCCCACGGAAAAACCGAGCAGGATGGTCACGATGTCGATGAGCGAGGTCCGGGCCGTGGCCGCGAGCCGCTCCGTGACGAGGCTCTCCTTGAGCAGGTTGCCGAAGAAGAGCATGCCCATGAGCGGCACGGCTCCGGGCGCGATGAGCGACGTGATCAGGAACCCGCCCACGGGGAAGAGGATCTTTTCGCGCCGGGAGACCGTGCGCGCGGGCTTCATGCGGATGCGCCGCTCGGCCCGGGTGGTCAGGAGCTTCATCACGGGCGGCTGGATCACCGGGACCAGGGCCATGTACGAATAGGCGGAAATGGCGATGGCGCCCAGCAGCCGCGGGGCCAGCTTGGCCGAGAGGAAGATGGCCGTGGGGCCGTCCGCCCCGCCGATGATGGCGATGCTGGCCGCTTCCTCGGCGGGAAATCCCAGCCAGAGCGCGCCCAGCAGCGTGAGGAAGATGCCCGCCTGGGCCGCCGCGCCGAGCAGCACCAGCCTGGGGCTGGAGAGCATGGTGGAGAAGTCGGTCATGGCCCCGATGCCCAGGAAGATCAGGGGCGGGAAGATGCCCTGGCGCACGCCGTAGTAGATGTACGAGAGCACCGAACCGGGCTCGTAGACCGAGAGCTGCATGCCGGGAGGGGTGGGAATGTTGCCCACGATCATGCCGAAGCCGATGGGCAGCAGCAGAAGCGGCTCGTAGTTCTTGACGATGGAAAGGGCGATGAAGGTCGCGCCCACGGCGATCATGGCCGCGTTGCCCCAGGTCATTCCGGCGAAGCCGGTGGACGTGAAATACGCGGCCAGCACGTCCATGCTAGTTCTCGGGGGTTCGGGCGGGTTTCAGGTTCAGGCCGAGCAGCGCGGCCAGGCCCGGATCGTGATGCAGGACGGCCACGGCCATGAGCGCGGCGCGCGCTTCCTCGTCCGGGGCGAGCGCCTCGCCCGCCACCTCGACCCGCGCCGCCGGGGGCGTTCCGGCTTCGGCGCCGGGACGCAGCGCGTCCCAGGCCGCCAGCAGCTTCGGCAGCAGCCCGATGAACAGGCTGATGCAGAGCAGCGCGAGGAACACGACGCTCATGCCTGCCAGGGCCAGGGACGGCCCTCCGGACGCGAGCACGTTGTCCAGGCCCATGCGGGCGCTCTCCATGCCGGACGGGGTCATGCGCCGCTCTCCAGCCGGGCCATTTCATCGCCCTCGGCCACCTGGCGTCCCAGGTCCGCCGTCAGGGAGACGAGCCTGCCCGCTTCGGGCGCGCGCACCTCGACCTCCATCTTCATGGCTTCCAGAACCAGCAGGGGCTGGTCCTTGGAGATCTCCTCGCCCACCTTGGCCAGCACGCGCACCACCACGCCGGGCATGGGCGCGTTCACGGCGCGGCCCCTGGGCGCGTCCTGCGCGGGGGCGGCCGCCTTGTCCGAGGCGCGGGCCGCGCCCGGAGCGACCGTGACGTCGAAGGCCTTGCCGTCCACGCTGAAAATTCCGTCCCGCACCGTGACCTCGTGGGCGCGGCCGTTGACGCTGACGCTGAACCGTCCGAAGTCCTTGGGAGCGGGCGCGGGCGCGCATTCCATGTCCTTTTTCCAGCGCACGCCGAGCTTGGCCGAACCGTTGAGGAAGGCCACGCCCTTGTCCTTGCAGGTGGCCGCGATGAAGAGGTTCTCCTCGCTCTCGGCGATGTTCCCGGCGCGCAGCAGCCTGCGCGCGGCTTCCAGCCCCTTGGACGGGTCCGCGTCGTTCAGCTCCAGCGGGGTCTTGTCCGTGGGCGCGAGGCCGAGCTGGGACGAGGCCAGCCGGATCACGTCCGGGTCGGGCGGGACGGGGGTGCGGCCGAAATAGCCGAGGACCATCTTGCCGTAGCCGTCCGCGATGCGGGCCCACGGGCCGAACATGACGTTGTTGAAGGCCTGCTGGAAGTAGAACTGGGAAACCGGGGTCACGGACGTGCCGAAGCCGCCCTTGCGGACCACCTCGCCCATGGCCGCGATGATTTCCGGGTACTTGTGCATGATGCCGTTGTCCCGGAGCATCTGCGTGTTGGCCGTGAGCGCGCCGCCGGGCATGGGGCTGAAGGGCAGGGTCGGCTCCACCCCGCGGGCTTCGGGCGGCAGGAAATAGGCGCTCATGCAGTCGGCGAAGACCTCCTCGGCCTTGAGCACCTTTTGGATGTCCACGCCCAGGTCGTAGTCCGTGCCGCGCAGCGCATGCCAGAGCGTGGCCACGTCGGGCTGGCAGGTGCCGCCGGAAACCGGGGCCAGGGAGAGGTCCACGGCGTCCGCGCCCGCCTCGATGGCCGCGAGGTAGCAGGCGATGGAGATGCCCGCGGTCTCGTGGGTGTGGAAATGCAGCTGCGCGGATTCCGGCAGCAGCTTGCGGGCGCGCTTGATGGTTTCGTGGACCTTGCCGGGCGTGGACGTGCCCGAGGCGTCCTTGAAGCAGACCGAGTCGAAGGGGATGCCCGCCTCCAGGATGCGGCGCAGGACCATCTCGTAGAAGTCGGGGTCGTGCGCGCCCGTGCTGCCGGGCGGCAGTTCCATCATGCTCACGCAGATCTGGTGGTTCAGGCCGTGCTTCTTGATGCAGCGCCCGGAAAAATCCAGGTTGTGCACGTCGTTGAGCGCGTCGAAATTGCGGATGGAGGTGATGCCGTGGCGGGCGAAGAGCTTGGCGTGCAGCTCGACCACGTCCGAGGACTGGGACTCCAGGCCGACCACGTTCACGCCGCGCGCCAGGGTCTGGAGATCCGCGTCCGGCCCGGCCGCCTCGCGGAAGGCGTCCATCATGGCGAAGGCGTCTTCGTTGCAGTAAAAATAAAGCGCCTGGAAGCGCGCTCCGCCGCCCGCCTCGAACCAGTCGATCCCGGCCTCGGCAGCGGCGCGCACCGCGGGCAGGAAATCCTTGGTGAGCACGCGCGCGCCGTAGACGGACTGGAACCCGTCCCGGAAGGCCGTGCACATGAAGCGGATGCGTTTTTTGCCCACGGCGCTGCTCCTCAGCCTTGAAATTTGACCCAGACTTCGCGGGGCCGGGGGCCGTCGAACTCGCAGAAGAACACGCCTTGCCACGAGCCGAGCTGGAGCTGGCCGTTTTCCACGATGATCTGGAGCGAGTTTCCCGTCAGGATGGACTTGAGGTGGGCGTCGGGATTGCCCTCGTGCAGGTAGCCCTGGTCCGGAGGCAGCAGCCGTTTCAGGCTGCGCATCAGGTCGCCGCCCACCTCCGGGTCGTGCCCTTCGGAGAGGGTGATGGATGCGCTGGTGTGGGGGCAGAAGAGCGTAAGGATTCCGTCGCGCCATGCGCGCTGCGTGACCAGCCCCTGGGTCGGGGCCGTGATGTTGACCATCTGCTCCGTGGAGGAGGTGGTGACCAGCAGCCTGTCCATGCGTTCCTGTCGGTGTGTGCGCCCTGCCTCCGCGAACGGTCCGGCCTTGTCGGCGCCTGGGGCGCCGGAGCCGGAAAACGGCTCGCGGACCGGTACGATCGAAAGGCTCCCAAGACACGGCGGGCGCGGACTTTCGCCCCCTCCGTCAGATTTCTTGTACATAAGGCCACCGGATTGGGCAACCTTGTGATTGACAATGATTTTGAAATTCATTATCAACAATACAAGGGCAAGGGATGATCCTCTGCCGCAACCCCGGAGGTCGATATGTGTGCAGCGCTCGTGGGCGGAATGGACCGGCTCAAAAGGGAATACATCGACGTGGCCAAGAAGGGCGGCGTGAAGCTCAAGGTCTTCACGGGCAAGGAGAACCGGGTCGCCGACCAGATCGGCAGCTGCGGGCTGGTCATCGTCTTCACCAACAAGGTTTCGCACAAGGCCCGCATCGAGGTCGCGGCGCATGCCAAGTCCAGGGGAATCCCCATGAAGATGCTGCACTCCTGCGGCGTCTCCACCCTGCGCAAGGCGTTGGAGGCATAGTGGGCCGGGCTTCCGGCCCGGAGCTAGCCGCGATCCTTTCCGCACTGGCCCGGAGGGCAGGACTGCGCGTTCTCTTCCTGAGCCTTTTTCGCAATGGGGCAGCCCTTGCAGCCCGCAGCGGGATCCTGGGGGTCGGCGTCGGAGCAGCCGCACCCGAAAGGGGCTTCCTCGCCCCGGTCCTTGTCGTTGAGGTACTTGGACAAGGCAAAGAGCGCGCCGAGCGCCAGGACTACGCCGAGTCCGAGAAGATCGTTCCAGCCCATGAAGTCACCTCCGTATCAATCGAGCCTAGTCTCTTGCCGGGCGAAAGAACAGCTCCTTAGAGCGCCGGGCAATTCCAGGACAAGAACAATAAAGCCGGGACCAGGGGCCTGGTCCCGGCTTGCAGGGCGTCTGATCCGGTCTATTCAAAGGCCATGGATACCTTCCATTTTTCCCAGACCTTGCCGACAAGGTCCACGCCGGGCTTCAGCGTCTGCTTGCCGGGCCGCCAGCCCGATGGCGCAACCTCGCCGCCGTTGGTATTGCGCACCAGCTGGAAGGCTTGAATCTGGCGCAGTGTTTCGGAAACGTTGCGTCCCACGGGCGGAGCGAGCACCTCAAATCCCTGGATCACGCCGTCCGGATCGATCAGGAAACGGCCGCGCACGTCCACTCCGGCGTTTTCATCGTAGACCCCGTAAGCCTCTCCCACTTTGCCCCCGCCGTCCGAAAGCATGGGGAAGGGCACGGTTCCGGCGGTGATCATCTTGGAAAGCTCCTGATCCACCCACATCTTGTGCACGAAGATGCTGTCCGTGCTCATGGAGAACACCTGCACGCCAAGGGCTTCGAATTCGTCGTTCTTCTCGGCGACCGCCGAGATTTCCGTCGCTCAGACAAAGGTGAAGTCGCCCGGATAGAAGCAAAGCACCACCCATTTCCCGAGATGATCGGAGAGTTTCGCCGTGGTGAGCTTGCCGAGATGATAGGCTGGAGCCACGAAATCAGGCGCTTTTTGTCCGATACGGATCATGGGTCGTCCTCCTTTGGGGGCGTCGTTCACGGTCGAGTTGGTGTTCGTGGCCTCGGTCTTGGCTGAAGTGGGGCCGCTTGCGGGTCGGGAGCACCCTGCGGCTGCCTCGTTCGTCATTTGCCTCTCCTGATTCGAAGTTTTGTATTGTAATCAGCTATGTCGTCATGCTGGTCGAATAGACGATTAAAATGGCTATACCCCGAACGGGCGAGGGTGTCATCTCCGTGAGATGAAAAATCGTGCGGCGTCATGCGGGATTTTGTGGCAGGCCAGGGGGTGGAGGACAGAATCTTGTGCGGTGCGCAGGAAATGCAAAAGGGGCGCGATCGCGCCCCTGGTCTTGCATGGCATGTGGTTCGGCGGGCAAGGCCGCCCGTGCTACGCGCCCAGTTCGATCTCGGCGTCCACGATTTCCTTGCCGCGGGCCACGGCCATTTCCTCGGTGTTGCCTGCGGTGTTCAGATGCTTGACCCGCCCCTGGGGGGAGGTCAGCTTCAGCGAAAAGCTGGCGCAATAGTCGCCTTCCGGGCGCAGTTCCAGGGTCCAGCCCTTGTATTGCTTGGTGATGTTCGACATATGGCACCTCCGTTTGTTGCTCTATATAAAAAGATAATCACGAACCGGCGAATGTCAAACCGCCTCCGGCGCGCGGCCCGGCTGCGGGCTCAGCGCTTCCGTTCGGAGGGGCAGCCGCTGCAATTCGCGTCCTTGCCGGGGTCGTAGTTTCCGAGTCCGGTCGGGGCGCTCTTGCAGCCCTCGCAGCCGCCGGAGCAGCCGCAGGCAGAGCCGGAGGCGCGATATTGGCGCACGAGCCGCCGGATGACGAAGAATGCGGCTACGGCCACGATGACGAGTACGATGAGGGTGTCGGGACGCATGTCTATCCTCCGAAGGGAGTGCTTGAGCCGCCGAAGCAGCGGCGACGGCAGCGGTTGATGAGATTTCCGGCGAAGGGCGCGGCCAGCAGCGCGGCCAGGACCAGGGCCGAGATCCAGTGCAGCGGTCCCTGGGTTTCCGCCTGGAGGGGACGCGCCCAGGCCGTGGTGGAAAAGCCCAGGGCGGCGTAAAGCTCGTTGGCTGCCAGTCCGAGCAGGAGCGAGCAGATCAGTATCGAGCCGAGGTAGACCAGGGCGGCGCGCCTGCCGATGATCTTCGAGACCATGCCGAAGGAGGCCAGGTTCGTGGCCGGTCCGGCCAGGAGAAAGACCAGGGCCGCGCCGGGCGAGAGGCCCTTGAGCGCGAGCGCCGCCACGATGGGCGTGGACGAGGTCGCGCAGACGTAGAGCGGAGCGGCCACGACCAGCGCGGCCAGGAGCGGCAGCAGCCCGTCGCCGAGGTAGCGTTCGATGAGCCCGGGGGGCATCAGGGCCGTGAGCGCTCCGGCCAGGAGCACGCCGAGCACGAACCAGCCGCCGATGTCCGGAAGCAGGTCCGTGAAGGCGTAGCGAATGCCGCTGCGCAGCTTGTGGGCGAGTCCCGGCTTGGCCGTGGCGCAGGAACCGTCGCAACCGCAGCCGGAGCAGGACGCTTCAAGAGGATTGTCCCCTGCCGGGGCGGATTCGCCGGAACCGGGGCGTTCCAGGGCGTTCACGCCGATGCCCGCCACGGTCGCCGTGATGAGGGCGGCCAAGGGCCGCAGCAGGGTCATGACCGGGTCGAGCAAGGCCCAGGTGATGGCCAGGGAATCCACGCCTGTTTCCGGGGTGGAGATCAGGAACGCGGCTGTGGAGCCGCGGCTCGCGCCCTGCCTGCGCAGTCCCGCAGCGGCCGGAGCCACGCCGCAGCTGCAAAGGGGGATGGGCGCGCCGAGCAGCGAGGCCTTGAGCACTCCGGAAAGCCGGGAGCCGCCCAGGTGGCGGGAAACCAGGTCGGCGGGCAGAAACGCCCGCAAAAGCCCCGCGGCCAGGAAGCCGAAGAGCATGTACGGCGCGGATTCCAGAAATACGTCCCACGAAGCCGCAAGGATGTTCAGGATGATGTCGGGCACGTTTACCTTCTTACGTGTGAGCAAATGTTCATGCAATAAGGCCCAAAAAAAGGGCTAGCCGTGGCGCACGTGGTCCAGACCTTCGGCAATGAGCCCGCGCACGTGATCGTCGTCCAGGCTGTAGAAGACCACCTTGCCCTGCTTGCGGAAGCGCACCAGCCGGGAGGTCCGCAGCACCCGGAGCTGGTGGGACACCGCGGAAGGGGTCATCTCCAGCAGGGCGGCCAGGTCGCAGACGCACAGCTCGCCCGGAAAAAGCGCACGCAGGAGCCGCACGCGGGTCGGGTCGGCCAGCA
Source organism: Paucidesulfovibrio longus DSM 6739 (assembly GCF_000420485.1). Lineage (NCBI taxonomy): Bacteria > Pseudomonadati > Thermodesulfobacteriota > Desulfovibrionia > Desulfovibrionales > Desulfovibrionaceae > Paucidesulfovibrio > Paucidesulfovibrio longus. Next base: position 372,657 of record NZ_ATVA01000012.1, read on the forward strand.
CCTTGAACAGCTCCGCGAGGCGGGCCACTTCCTGGTCCGGCAGCATGCCCTGGCGGGCGGTTTCCACGGCCTGGGCGTGCACGCAGTCAATCGAGCAGACCGGATTGGGCGTCATTCGTCGTTCCTCATGCGTGAATAGTTGCTCATTCGTTCCTTTCTGTCAAGTCGGGGTTGCCAGAGGGCTGGGAAGCGGATAAGGTTTCCTTTCGTGTTCAGCCAGCAGGGCTTCGCCCCTGTCCGACACTTGAATACTCCCGTCGTCGGCGCTGTTGTTGAGAGCGCATTTCTCGCGCGGTGAAACGCGCAGCGGAACCCGCTTTCGGGAGGTTCCGGCCGTGAGGGTTTCTGTCGGTCCGAGTTGCTGGCTCCCGTTTACAGCCGCAGGGATCCGGTCCCTGTTTTTTTTTGCAATGCCTATCAGAATGGGGATGACCGTGGAAAAGACGTATCAGGCGGGCGAGGCGATCGAATCCAAGTGCAACCGCTGCAAGGACGTGCGCATGCACGTCATCGTGGCCATGGACGAGGGCGAGATCGTCAAGGTCCAGTGCAAGACCTGCGGCAGCCTGCACAAGCACCCCAAAGCCAAGAAGGCTGCCGTTGCAAGGCCGCGCGGCGCGCGCGCCGTGGCCAAGACCGTGAAGGCGCTCAAGAGCGCCGCCGAACAGGTCCAAGAATGGGAAGGCGCGCTCAACGGAAAGGACATGGGCGCGGCCAAGCCTTTCGGCTCTGCGGATTCCGCAGTGGAAGGCGGGCTCATCGACCACCCCAAGTTCGGAGTCGGCGTGGTTCAGAAGCTCGTGGCGCCGGACAAGATGGAAGTGCTCTTCCGCAACGGGTCCAAGCTGATGGTCCGCTCCATCTAGCGCACGACCTAGCCCGGCCGTTCCGGCGGCCCGGAATGAAAAAGCCCCTCGCACGAGGGGCTTTTCTTTTGGCGTTGGCGATGCCCGGCCCGACCAGAACACCATCCTGAACGCCGTCCGGAACGCCCGGCCACATCGCCCGGCCCAGGTCCGGACCTTTCGGCGGCTAGTCGCGCTTCCGGCGGCTCGCGCCCCAGGCGAGCAGGCCGCCGATGCCCACGATGTAGCCGATGCCGCCCGCCACTTCCGTGGGGGTGACGCCTTCGTCCTGCATCATGGCCAGGGTCCGGTTCACCGGAGCGAGCCGCTTGGCCACGCCTTTTTCCACGATCTGCTCGATGGCCGCGAGGTCGTCCTGGTCCAGGGTGGCGGAGAAGGCCGCAGCCGGGGAAAAGGCGCAGGGCAGCAGCAAGGCCGCGCCCAGCGCGATGGCGGAAAGAGTCTTGCGCAGCATCGTCCGGCTCCTCTACTTGTATTCGGCTTCGGTCAGAACCCAGTCGCCCTGGTGCCCCTCGCCCGCGATGACCTCGATCTTCAGGTCGCCCTCGGCGTCCTTGGGCACGGGAAAGTCGCACTTGCCCTGGTCGTCGGTCTTGCCTTCGAAGACTTTCTTGCCCTCGGCGTCCGTGGCCACGATTTCCGCGCCCATGGCGGGCGAGGCCTTGCTGAAGTTGCTTTCGGTGTAGATGGTCTCGGTGTCGCTGTAGGCGAAGACCTTGACGCGGTGGGCCTGGGCCGCGGAGGCCAGGCAGAGCGCGGCCAGGACGATCAGTCCCGCCAGGGGCAGGACGCGGGACGGACGGTTCGGGCGAAACATGAATGCCTCCTCAGGAATGTTGGGTTCGATAGACGGCCTGGATCACTTCGGGCTTGACGCGCGCCAGGAAGCCGAAGGCGAACATGGTCACGAATCCTTCCACGACCATGACGGCGACATGGCTGACGAGCAGGGCCGCCGCAGCGGTCAGGAAGCCCTCTGTCAGCGCGAGGGAACCGGCGGTGAGCAGGGCCGAGAGCAGCAGGGCCAGAAAGCCGAAGGCAAAGGCCGAGACATTGCGGACCTTGGGGCTTTCGCTCGCGAGCAGGGGCCGGAAGAGGTAGTGGCAAAGCACGGCGGGCGCGGCCATGTTGAAGGTGTTCACGCCGAGGGTGGTCAGCCCGCCGAACTGGAAGAGCACGGCCTGGAGCAGCAGGGCCACGAGTATGGCCGGAAACGCCGCCCAGCCCAGAATGATGCCGAGCAGGCCGCCGAGCACGAGGTGCGCGCTGGTGCCCATCACGGGCACGTGCACCAGGGAGCCCACGAAAAAAGCGGCGGAGAGCATGGCCACGGTCATGATCCGGTCGTAATCGACGCTTTTCAGCCCGATGGCGGTTCCCGCGACGGTCAGGGCTCCTCCTGCGGCCAGGATGGGCCAGGGCAGGACTCCTTCGGCAATGTGCATGCGTACCTCGTTGGTTGATTCGACGATGAAGGAACGTATTTTCATTTGCCTACGGTGTCAAGTAATCGGAATACGTAACACGACTGCTTGGCGCGCGTCGGTACCCACCCGTCGGGGAACGTGATATTTTTTTGTCCCACCTTGCGCCGAATCTCGCGCGGGCGTACCCTTGCGGCCATCTCCGACAATCCGGGGAGGTCGCGCGTGCAGGCGCGAGCGGCCCCGGCAAGCGCAAGGGGGCGGGCATGAGCGGAACAGCGGCCGCAGGCAAGGACAAGGCGTATATCCTCTGGTTCGAGGAACTCGGCATCGACGACGTGCCGTATGTGGGCGGGAAGAACGCCAGCCTGGGGGAGATGTACGGCAACCTGACGCCCAAGGGCGTGACCATTCCCAACGGCTTCGCCGTCACGGCCGAAGGCTATCGCCACCTGCTGGCCGAGCACGGGGCCATGGAGCGCATCCGCGAGATGCTGTCCGGGCTGGACACGCACGACATGGACAATCTTTCGGAACGCGGGGCGCGCGTGCGGCGCTTGATTCGCGGGCTGGAGTTCCCGCAGGATCTGCGCGAGGCCATCGGCGAAGCCTACAAGCGGCTGGAACAGGAGTACGGCGAAGGCTGCGACGTGGCCGTGCGCAGCTCGGCCACGGCCGAGGATCTGCCGGACGCCAGCTTTGCGGGCCAGCAGGAAACCTACCTGAACATCCGCGGGCTGGAAGACCTCTTGGAAGCCTGCCAGCGCTGCTTCGCCTCGCTTTTCACCAACCGGGCCATTTCCTACCGCCACGACAAGGGCTTCGACCACTTCTCCATCGCGCTTTCCATCGGCGTGCAGAAGATGGTCCGCTCCGACCTCGCTTCCTCCGGGGTCATGTTCTCCATCGACACGGAATCCGGCTTCCGGGGGGCCGTGTTCATCACCGGAGCCTGGGGCCTGGGCGAGAACGTGGTCCAGGGCGCGGTCAATCCGGACGAGTGGTACGTGTTCAAGCCCACGCTGCGCAAGGGCTTCCGGCCCATCATCATGAAGAAGGTCGGGGGCAAGGCCATCAAGATGATCTACACCCGCGACTCCAAGAGTCCGACCAAGAACGTGGCCGTGCCGGACGAGGACCGCCGCCGCCTCGTGCTGGACGACGACGAGGTCATCGCGCTGGCGCGCATGGCCGCGACCATCGAGGACCACTACTCGGCAAAGGCGGGACAGCAGCGGCCCATGGACATCGAATGGGCCAAGGACGGGGAGACCGGAAAGCTCTACATCGTCCAGGCCCGGCCCGAAACCGTGCACGCCATGAAGGACCAGGCCGTGCTGCGCAAGCACGTGCTGCGCGAGAAGGGGCCGGTGCTCGTGCGCGGCCAAGCCGTGGGCGAGATGATCGGCCAGGGCAAGGTGAACATGATCAAGTCCGCGGCCATGATCGCCCAGTTCAAGGCCGGGCAGGTGCTGGTCACGGACATGACCGACCCGGACTGGGAGCCGATCATGAAGATCGCCGGGGCCATCGTCACCAACCGGGGCGGCCGCACCTGCCATGCGGCCATCGTCAGCCGTGAGCTGGGCATCCCCTGCATCGTGGGCGCGGGCAACGCCACGGAAAAGCTCGCCACCGGAGACAAGGTCACGGTGGACTGCTCTTCCGGCAGCACGGGCTTCGTCTACGACGGGCTGCTCAACTTCGAGGTGGAGGAGACGGACCTGGGCTCCATTCCCCGGCCGCGCACCAAGATCATGATGAACCTGGCCAGCCCGGAACAGGCCTTCGAAAAGAGCTTCATCCCCAACGACGGAGTGGGGCTGGCGCGCGAAGAGTTCATCATCAACTCGTACATCAAGATCCACCCGCTGGCCCTGCTGCGCTTCGACGAGCTGGAGGACGAGCAGCTCAAGACCCGCATCGCGGACATGACCCACGGCTATGCGGACAAGGGCGAATACTTCGTGGACAAGCTGGCCGAAGGCGTGGGCATGCTCGTGGCCGCGTTCTGGCCCAAGCCCGTCATCGTCCGGCTCTCGGATTTCAAGACCAACGAATACGCCAACCTCATCGGCGGAGCGCTGTTCGAGCCGCACGAGGAAAACCCCATGATCGGCTGGCGCGGTGCCTCGCGCTACTATTCCGAAGACTACCGCGAAGCCTTCGGCCTGGAATGCCGGGCCATGCGCAAGATCCGCGAGGACATGGGCCTGGAGAACCTGGAAATCATGATCCCCTTCCCGCGCACTGTGGAGGAATCCAAGAAGGTCATCGACACCATGGCGGCCTACGGACTCAAGCAGGGCGAGAACGGGCTCAAGGTCATCGGCATGGCCGAAATCCCGGCCAACGTGATCCTGGCCGAGGAGTTTCTGGAGGTCTTCGACGGCTTTTCCATCGGCACCAACGACCTGACCCAGCTCGTGCTCGGCGTGGACCGCGATTCCAGCCTCGTGGCCCACGTCTACGACGAGCGCAACGAGGCCGTGAAGCGCATGGTCCGGCAGGTCATCGACGTGGCCAACCGCAAGGGCAAGTACATCGGCATCTGCGGCCAGGCTCCGTCCGATTATCCCGAATTCGCGGAGTTCGTGGTCGAGTGCGGCATCCAGACCATGTCCCTGAACCCGGACACGGTCATCAAGACCACCCTGGCCGTGGCCGAGCTGGAGAAGAGGCTGGAAAGGGGCTAGGGAGCCAACGCCAAGGGGCGTAGCGCCTCGAAGAGGAGGAGGCGCATGGGGGTCTCTTCGCCATCAAAACCACTGACGCAGGCGGTCATCCACCCCCGTTGCAGAACTGCCGGGTCGAGATCATATCCCGCCTGCTCGGCGAGCAGCATGAGAAAGTATCGCAACGTGCGTCCGTTTCCATCCCGGAAGGGGTGCAGCACGTTGAGTTCCGTGACGTAATGGGCGGCACGCTCGGCAAAGCTCGCGGCGTCGAGCGTGCGAAGCAGATTTTCGTCGTGCAGTTGCTGAAACAGTTTTTCCGCATTGCGGGCGATGAAGGCGGGAGTGGCAAATAGATGACCTCCCTTGCTGATGGGAACGCTGCGTTCCTCTCCAGCCCAGGTGTAGACATCCTGAAAGAGATGTCGATGCAGTGTTTTGAAGTGCGCGTAGTCGAAGTTGCCAGGAGGAGGGTCCGTCAAGGAGCGCTTGGTGACTTGTATGCGTTCAAAGCGGACGAGTTCCTCTTCCGCCCGAAGATCCGGGATGTTGATGAGGATCGAGCTGTCCTGATATGTGTAGGGATCGCTATCCGCGTAGCGGCCCGGCATGAGCGTCCTGCCGCAGCTTGGCTCGGATGTAGGCGTCCATCTGCTCCAGATCGCATCCGGCACGCACCATTGTCCTGAAGACAACCGTTTCCTCGTGCGTCAACGGCATTCCTTCGATGGCCAGAGATGCCTTGGCGAATTCAAGGCGACGGCGCATGTCTTTGATACGGGAGAATCCGGTCGCGTTGGCAGATTGTTTCAATGTCTTCATATCCAAAAAATACCTTATGAGACAGGGAAAGGCAATGTCTCCCGCCACTCCAGAAAACTCTGCGCTGGACAAGGATTTCAGCCCGGAGCATGATGCGGCCTTCACGATTCCAAGGAGAACGCCCATGCTTTTCGACGCCAATACCGCCGCCTTCGCCGCCGTGGCCCTGGTCCTGACCATCACGCCGGGCAACGACACCATCCTCGTTCTGCGCAACGCCATCCGGGGCGGCAGCCGGGACGGCATGGTCACCTCGTTCGGCATCTGCGCCGGACTTTTCGTGCACGCCACGCTCTCGGCCCTGGGACTTTCACTGATCCTGATGCATTCCGCCGAACTTTTCCACATCGTGAAATGGGCGGGCGCGGCCTATATCGTCTGGCTGGGCGTCCAGGCCCTGCGCGACGCGGTCCGGGGCGCTGGCAAGATCGAGGCCGCCGGAGCCGAAAACCACGACGGCGCATGCGCCTCCCGGCCCGGACTCTCGGTGCGCCGCCGCCTGCTCGAAGGCTTTCTCTGCAACGTGCTCAACCCCAAGGTCGTGATCTTCTATCTCGCCTTCCTGCCCCAGTTCATCGGTCCCGGCGACCCCGTGATCGCCAAGTCCATCCTCCTGGCAGGCATACATTGGTGCATGGGCCTGAGCTGGCTCGTGTTCATCTCCTGGGGCGTGGAACTGGCCCGCAAGCAATTGACCAAAAGCGCGGTGCGCCGCAGCCTGGACGCCTTCTGCGGCGTGGCCCTCGTGGGCCTGGGCGTGCGGCTGGCCATCGACGCCGAATAACGGCAGAAAGCCAGGGCCTCCGGCGGCCAAGGGGTCCGCGACCCCTTGGAACCCCATTTGGCGCGGGGGGCGGGCGCTGCGCGTCCGCCCCCCGCGCGAAAGGGGATACCAAAGCAAGAACCACAGTCGGAAGACCTGCCAGGCATCGGAAGCCCCTTTCGCGCCGAAGCTCGGATGCGAAGCATCGAGCTTCGGCGCAGAGTGGGAGTCCAGAGGGCCGCGGGCCCTCTGGCCGCCGGAGGCATGCCTTCTCTTCTTTTATTCTACCCAATACGGGTGCGAGATATCCTCGAACGCGGTGATGGCGGCCACTGACCCTTCGCCGATGGCGGTGACGATCTGCTGCACGCCGCCTGTGATGTCGCCGCAGGCGTAGACGAGTCTCTGGCTGGTGCGCATATTCTTGTCCACCTTGACGAATCCGGCCTCATCAAGCTCCAGGCCGAGCGCCTTGGCCAGCTCGTTGTGCGGGGTGTATCCGATGGCGATGAACATGCCGTCGAGCTGCAGTTCGCTTGTCTCGCCTGATTCGACGTTGCGCAGGGCGATGCCTGTGGCGCGGCCGTTTTCGCCGCGCACCTCGGTGACTTCCGTATTCCAGATCACTGGGATGCCTTCGCGTTCCAGCGAATCCTGAAGGTGCTTCTGGGCGCGGAAGGAATCCCGGCGGTGGATCACGGTCACTTCGATGCCCAGGTTCTTGAGGTGCAGGGCGTCGGTGAGGGCGGTGTTTCCGCCGCCGACGATCGCGACCTTCTTGCTTTTGTAGAGATAGCCGTCGCAGGAGGCGCAGTAGTTCACGCCCGCGCCGAAGTATTCCTCTTCGCCGGGGATGCCCAGCTTGCGGTAGGTGGCTCCGGTGGAGAGGATCACGGCCTTGGCTCTGTAGGCTCCGCGCGGGGTGGTGCAGAGCAGGCGGTCGCCTTCGCGGGTGACGGATTCCACGCCTTCGCCTTCCTGGATGGGGGCGTAGCGCCGGGCATGGTCGGTCATGATTTCCATGAGCGCCTTGCCGGGCACGGTCTTGAAGCCGGGGTAGTTTTCCACCACGGGAGTGAGCGTGACCTGCCCGCCGATGACGCTTTTTTCGAGCACCACGGTTTTCAGGCCGCTGCGCACGGCGTAGATGGCGGCGGTGAGTCCGGCCGGACCGGCTCCGGCGATGACGAGATCGTATTCGCCGGGTTCGGCCTTGGGCAGGTCGGCCTGCCCGCTTCCCAGCACCTCTTCGGCGTCCTTGAGCGCGAACAGCTCCAGGGCGAATCGTTCCTCCGGCATCAGTCCGAGCTGCTCGTGCGCGCCGTCGTTGAAGACCGTGTGCGGCACGGACCCGACGTTGTATTCGGCGGCGAGGTCGGGATTTTCGTCGGTTTCCACGCATTCGGCGGCCACCAGGCCTGGCTTTTCCACGGCGCAGCGCACGGCGTTGAGCACTTGGCCGGGGCAATAGGGGCAGGTGGGGGTGACGAAGACCTGGGCCTTGCGCGGCTGGTCGAGCTTTTCGAGAATCTGGCGGGACACGTCGGAAAGGCCGCTGTTCCCGGCCGAGGCGTGCAGGATGGCCGAGAGGAAGGAGCGCCCTTCTTCGCCCACGGGCGCGCCGCTGAAGCGGATCTTGTATTTGTCCGGCGCGAGCAGCACCGTGGGTGAGGCGGCCACGCCGTGCTTCTTGGCGGCCTCGCCGTCCAGGCCGTGGAAGCTCGGCTGGATGCGCTCGTCCAGGCGGGCGAGGTCGGAGACGAGCTTGGTCACGTATTCGTTGTAGGGATCGTTCAGGCCGGGCGCGGTGAAAACAGCCACCTCGACGTCGTTCACGAGGCTCTTGAACAGTTCCTTGAGTCGGGTGCGGGCCTCTTCGGGCAGGAACCACTCGTCCTTGCCCTGCTCCGGCGGGGTCTTCGCAGGTTGTTTTCGGGGATCGCTCATGTTTGCTCCGGGGTTGATGGGCCGATTCGTTCCGGCCACGACAAGCGGTTGGACGGATTTTCCGAAATGATACCTCATTTTTCTTGAAACGCAACCGGACGCGCGGCTTTCGAGCACACGCACGGTAGGGAATGTAGGCATTCACTTCCAAAAACCTCTACGAACAATCCGTTACCAAACCGATAGTTAGCAGAAGCATACGAGGCGCTGCACCTCTGGACCGAGAGGTTTTTGTATAGGGAGGATTCCTATTTACAGCCCCATGATGCTGACGTATGAAGATGATAACTCTTTCTAGATGGTAGATGTGAAATGAAACTGTTTTACGCGTTGCTGCTTGGGGGCGTTTTGCTCGCGGCGGGTCTGCTGACCTACAAATGGGGCTTTGATTTCGGCTCCTTGGGTTCCAGCGGCAACCAGATTCGCGTGAAATGGACCGCGCCCGCTGTCCGGCCCGGCGGCGAGCCGCTTGAGCTGAAGCAGATGCAGCGGACCCGGCAGGCCCTTGACGAGCAGGCCCGGCACCTGAGCAGCGCGGAACTTTACGTGGACAGCAATCGGCAGGTCGCGGAAGAAATCTACGGAGCGGCCGCGCCCAAGGAAGCCCGCTATACGGTATGCCTCGTCCTGAGCGACGGAACGCGGCTGGAAGCGCGCTCCCGGCAGGCGGACTGGGCCAGGCTGGACAAGGCCATGGCCGGCACCGTCACCGAATGCCTGGAGAAGTACCAGGAGCTGCGCAAGCGCCACGGGCTGCGCGGCACGGTTCGGGAAATCACCAATTTTTAATCGGGCTCCAGCCCGCACGATTGCAGCAGCGTCAGCTTCAGTTCCTGGAGCTCCACGGGCTTGGCGAGGTAGTCGTTCATTCCCGCCCTCAAAAAGTTCTCCCGGTCCCCTTCCATGGCGTGCGCGGTCAGCGCGATGATCGGAATGTTCGCGTCGTTCTTTCCGCGCTGGCCCGATCGAATCCTGCGCGTGGTTTCCACGCCGTCCATCTCCGGCATCTGCACGTCCATGAGCACGCAGTCGAAATGTTCCTCGTCCAGGGCTTGGAGCGCCTCGCGGCCTGTTTCCACGCAGCGCGCCGAGTGGCCCAGGCGTTCCAGCAGGCGCATGGCCGTGATTTTGTTCACGCGGTCGTCTTCCGCGAGGAGGATGCGGAGCTTTTTCGTGTTCGCGGAAAGAGCCGGGCGCGGGCACACGCCGTTTTGGGGGGCGTCGTCTCCCGCCGCGGGCTTGACGGCCACATGGAATCTGGCCTGCGTGCCCAGGCCCAGCTCGCTTTCCATGGAGACGTCGCCGCCCATGAGCCGCACGAGACGCCGCACGATGGACAGGCCCAGTCCCGCGCCCTGGTAGCGGCGCGTGTGCGAGCCGTCCACCTGGGTGAAGCTCTCGAAGATGTTTTCGAGCTGGTCTTTCGGAATGCCGATGCCCGTGTCCTCGACTTCGACATGCAGGTGCTGCTCGTCGTCGTCCTGCTTCAGCGATGCATGCACGCGGATGAAGCCGGCGTCCGTGAACTTGATGGCGTTGCCCACCAGATTGAAAAGCACCTGGCGCAGGCGGCCCATGTCCGCGCGAACCTGGCAGGGCACGGAGTCGTCCACGTCGCTGGAGAGGGTTAATCCCTTGGACTCGGTCTGGGGGCGGAGCGATTCCACCACCATGGCGACGACCTCGCGCACGTCGAAATCCTCCTCGCGCAGGATCAGCCGCCCGGCCTCCACCTGGGAGAGGTTGAGGATGTCGTTGAGCAGGGCGAGCAGACTGCGGCCCGATCCCAGGGCCACGTCCACCATTTCGGCCTGCTCGCCGTCCAGGGGAGTGGCCTGGATGAGCTGGAGCATGCCGAGCACGCCGTTCAGGGGCGTGCGTATCTCGTGGCTCATGTTGGCCAGGAATTCGCTCTTGGACCGGCTGGCCTGTTCCGCCCTTTCCTTGGCCTGGGCAAGCCGCTGGTACATGTTGCGCCGCTCGGTGATGTCCGTGATGAACCCTTCGAAGACGATCTGTCCGTCCGGCGGCTCCTTGGCGGCCCGCATGGCCTCGCTGACCCAGATGACCTTGCCGTCCTTGCGGCGCATACGGGTTTCCTGCTCGGCGACGTCCTTTTCCAGGATGGCCAGGGAGCTGAACTTCCTGCGCTGCTCCGGGTCGATGTAGAGCTGCGATCCGATGTCCGTGACGTTTTGGATCAGTTCGTGCGCGGAGGCGTAGCCGAGAATGGTCGCCAGCGCCGGGTTCGCGCTGAGAAACCGGCCGTCGGGCGTGCTGCGGAAGACGCCGACCACGGCGGTTTCGAAAAGCCGCTGGTAGCGCTGCTCCGCAGCGGCCAGGGCCTGCTGCGTGTGCCGCAGGTCCGTGATGTCCGTGGCCACCTGGAGCTTGGCCCGCCGCCCGTCGATCCATTGGATCAGGGTGTCCAGGTTCAGGAGACGGCGGCCTGTGACCGGGTTGACGTTTTCCCACGTGCAGATTTCCGGCCCGTCTTCCTGCAGGAGCTTTTGCGTGGGACACTCGGAGCATGGGCGCGATTCGTTCCTGAAGACCTCCCAGCAGGCGCGGCCTTCCAGGTCTTGTCCGAAGCGCTCGCGCATGCGCTTGTTCACGAAGAGGATTTCGTTCGTTTCCAGGTCGGAAACGAACACGTCCGCAGGGAAGCAGTCCATGATGTGGCCGAGCATTTCGTTGGAATGCCGCAGCCGTTCTTCCAGGAGGTGCTTGTCCGATACGTCGTGGAAGATCACGGCGATGCTGTCCGGCGCGGTCTGGAAGGCGGCCACGAAGAAGATCCCCTGAAAGTCGGCCCCCTTGTACTCGAGCCGGTCCATGCGCCAGGGTTTTCCGGAACGGGCCACTTCCGCGAGCCGTTGGCGGATGTCGTCCAGGCCGGGAAAGGCTTCGTCGAAGGTGCGTCCCGCGAGGCGGCTGACCGGGATTTTCGTGACGGCCTCGGCCGCGGCGTTGCCGTCCACGAGCAGAAGCCGTCCGTCCTGTTCCAGCCGGTAGAAATAGATGCCGTTGGGGCTTTGCTCGAAAAAGGCGCGGTAGCTCTGTTCGCTTTTGCGCAGTTGCTCTTCGGTGGCCCGGCGTTCGGTGATGTCGTGCAGGATGCAGTGCGTCTGCTGGAAATTGCCTTCCTCGTCCAGCCCGATCCTGCCCTCGAAGGAGACCAGAATCGGGGTGCCGTCCTTGCGGCGCATGAGGAATTCCACGCCGTGGACTTCCCCGGCTTCCTTGAAGTTCGGAAAATTGGTCGCGAAGGTTTTCAGGAATTCCGGGTCCAGGAAATCGCCGAACCACATGCCGAGCACCTCGTGGCGCTCGTAGCCGAGGGTTTTCAGCCAGGCCTCGTTGACCTCCAGGAAGCGACCCTCCTCGTCGAGGGACTGGTAGCCCAGGGGCGCGCGCTCGAAGAGCAGCTTGAAGTACTCGCGGGAATTGTCCAGCCGCTTTCGGAGCAGGCTGTTTTCCCGTTCCAGTTCGTTCAGCCGCTTTTGGAGGGCCTCCTGGGAGCCCGTGCCGGGATTGTCGTCGTTGCGCATGCCGCTCCTGTGCTGAATAAAAGCGATGTATTCAATCTAGCACAGCGGATACGGCGTGGAAAGTGGCGGGCGGCGAAAAAACGGCGGAGCCGTGCGATTCAGGGCGCTCCGTGCAGGAAGATGCGCCAGGCGTCGCGCAGGAGCAGCAGCCCGAACCCGGCCAGGGCCACGGCCAGGAATTTGAGCAGCGCGGCATAGGCCCTGCCCCGCAGGAACGAGCGCGAGCGGGCCGTGAGCAGGGCGATGGCCACCTTGGCGCCCACGAGGCAGACATAAAAGCAGAGCAGGAAGAGCGCGGGATCGGCCGGACCGTTCTGCCTCCAGCCGCGCACGAGCAGGGGCGCGCCAACGCCGAGCCAGAAGAGGTAGGGGTGCGGATTGAGCAGGTTGGTGACGACTCCCTTGCGCAGGGAGAAGCTGCGCACAGGCTTCGCGCCCGGCAGCGGGGCCGTGGCTTTCCATGTGTCGGCGGCCAGTCCGAGCACCACGAGCCCGCCCACCAGAGAGACTGCGGAGAGCACCGCGCTGAAGCGGCTCAGCTCCGCCAGCAGCAGGGAGCAGAGCAGGATGATGGGCGGATCCGAGAGCAGCGGCGCGAGGGCCACGCGGATTCCGGCCCGTGGTCCCGAGGTCAGCGTCTCGGTGATCACGAGGGTCAGGAGCGGTCCGGGCGCGGCTCCGGCGGAAAGGCCGAGCACGCCGCCCGCGGCCATGCTGGCGAGCAAGGCGTCGAACATGCGCGGGTTATGCCCGGCCCTCGGCCCGATGGCAAGCACCTGCGGAGCGCGGCCCCGCGTTCGGGGCTAGTGCCGGGGCATGGCCTTGAGCAGCGCGTAGCAGAGACTGTCCATGTCCACGGGCTTGGCGAGATAGTCGTCCATGCCCGCGTCCAGGAATACCTCCCTGTCGCCCTGCATGGCGTGGGCCGTGAGGGCGATGATGTGGGTTTGCTGGTTTTTCCCGGCCCGGCCCTCGCGGATCAGCCGCGTCAGTTCCAAACCGTTGAGCAGGGGCATCTGGATGTCCATGAGCACGGCGTCGAAGCGCTGCTTCCGGAGCATCTCCAGCGCCTCGCGTCCGTTGGAGGCGGAAAGGGGCATGTGGCCGAGCTTTCGCAGGAAGCGCTTCATGGCCAGCCCGCTGACCCTGTCGTCTTCGGCCAGGAGAATGCGCAGCGGCGTTTCCTTGACCAGCTTGCAGAGTTCCTCCCCCATGTCGCAGTCCTTTTTCTCGCGCAGCAGCGGCAGGGAGAGGTGGATGCTGGTGCCCTTGCCCACTTCGGATTCCACGGCGATCTTGCCGCCCATCATCTTCACGATGCGCCGGACAATGCCCAGGCCCAGGCCCGCTCCGCCGTAATGCCGGGTCATGGAGCCGTCCATCTGGGTGAAGTTCTCGAAGATGCGCCCGACCTCTTCTTCCGGGATGCCGATGCCCGTGTCCCGGATCGTGATCAGGACGTTGACCTGCTCGGGAGAGGAGGAGAAGGGCAACGTCTTGGCCGAGACTTCCACCTCTCCCTCGGGGGTGAATTTCACGGCGTTGCCGACCAGGTTGAAGAGCACCTGCCGGATGCGCGCGTCGTCGCCCATGAGGATGGGCGGCACGTCCTGGCTCACGACGGAGTCGAGGCGCAGGTTCTTGATCTGGGCCTGCACCGAGAAGTTTCCGAGCACGGTGCGCAGGCTGTCGCGCAGATCGAAGGGGGCGCTGCGCAGGCGAATCTTGCCCGCTTCCATGCGGGAGAGGTCGAGCAGGTCGTCGAGGATGGCCTTGAGATTGCGGGCCGTGGACATGGCCGTGGTCACGTATTCCGACAGTTCCGGCTCCAGTTCGGCGGTCTGGGCGAGCTGGAGCATGCCGAAAATGCCGTTGAGCGGCGTGCGGATTTCGTGGCTCATGTTCGCCAGGAATTCATCCTTGGCCTTGCTGGCCTGCTCGGCGCGCTCCTTGGCCGCGATAATCTGCTGTTCCTGTTCCTTGCGCTCGGTGACGTCCAGCACGTTGGCCACCCGGTAAAGCACGTCTCCGTTGTCGTCCCGGATGTTGGTCACATCGATCTGCGCCGGGAAGATGCTTCCGTCCTTGCGCAGGTGCGGCATCTCGAAGACGTAGCGGTCGTTTTTCTCCATCGCCTTGAGGTGTTCCTCCAGGGTCTGGCGGTAGCCCGGCGGGTAGACCGCGTCCAGGGGCTTGCCCTGGAGTTCTTCCGGCTTGTAGCCGTGCATGGAGGCATAGGCGGGGTTGACCATGGAAAGCTCGAAGCCGTTGCTGCTCACGGCGACCCCCCAGCCCGTATGCTCGAAAATCTGGCCCCAGCGCTTGAGCTCGCTTTCGGATTGCTTGCGCTGGGAAATGTCCGTGGACAGGGTCATGTGCACGCGGCGGCCGTCTCCCCAATCCAGGAAGCGGGCCTGATTCTGATACCAGCGTCCGTCCTGCTCGCTTTGCGCTTCCCAGGCCACGGAACCCTTTTCCTTGATGTCCTCCCGCTGGAGCGGACAGTCGGGACAGGCTGTTTCGCGGTTCGCGACCGCTTCCCAGCATTTGCGGCCCAGCAGGTCCGGGCCGAGTTCGCGGGCCATGCACTCGTTGACGAACAGCACCTCGTGGGTGTCGGCGTCGGCCACGTAGAGGTGGCTGTCCAGGGCGTCGAGGGTCTTCTGCATTCTTTCGTGGGCCTGGAAGAGGCTGCGGTTGCGCGCTTCCTCCTCCAGAAGGGTTCCGGCCTTGTGCGAGGCCAGGAGCAGCGCCTGCTCCTCGCGTTCGAGCAGCACGGCCAGAAAGTCCATGCTGTTGCGCACGAGGGGAAGCTCCTCCTCGGCCACGGCCTCTTCCACCGGCCCGTCCACCGCCATGCAGCCGTATTCGCCGCTTACGGTGCGCAGCGGAAACCAGGTGCATTCGGGCGGTTCGGATTCCGGGGGATGATAGCGGAACCGGAGTTCCGGGAAGATTTCGCCCATGCTGGCGCAAAAGCTTCCAATAATGCGTTCGCGGTCGTTCAGGCCGGACAGGATGTGCATCAGGACAAATAGGTCTTGCGGCAGTCCCGCGCTCATGGGGCGCTCCTGGTCGAAACGCCTACCGGGGCGGGCGAGGGTGTCGGCACTGCGCTGGTCAGGCTTTGGACGGATTCGGAAAGGCGCATGATCCCTCCTGGTCGGAAAACATATAGGAATCCTCAATCAGCATATCTCAAAGAGCGTATAGAATGTCAATGCGGGGCGGGTGCGGAGGTTTCTTGACATCGCGCCGAGGAGTCCGCATTTTCCTGCCAGCCGCCGACTGTCCGGCGGAGAACAGGAGTTCCGGTACATGGTCTTGAAGCAGGGATACGTCGCGGGCGTGGACACGGGCGGCACCTTCACGGACGCCGTGATCCTCGGTCCGGACGGGGGCGTTGCGGCCTCGGCCAAGCGGCCCACGCGCCACGACGACCTGGAGGCGGGAATCGTCGAGGCCCTGGGCGCGGCCCTTTCCGCGGCGGGCGTGTCCGGGGGCGACCTCGCCTGCGTGGGGGTTTCCACCACCCTGGCCACCAATTCCGTCGTGGAGGGACGCGGCGCCCGCGTGGGCCTCTTTCAGATCGGCGTGCGCAAGCCCGTGCGCCTGCCCGTGGTGTCCGTGGAGTTCGTGCAGGGCGGCCACGGGGTCGGCGGCGCAGAGGACGCGCCCCTGGACATTCCGGCCCTGATGGGCGGGGTGGGCCGCTTCAAGGGGCGGGTGGATTCCTACGCCGTGGCCGCGTCCGGGAGCTGCTTCAACCCCGCGCACGAGCTGGTGGCGCAGAAGGCCATCGCCATGCTCGACCCGCTGCCCGTGTCCTGCGCCCACCAGGTCAGCGAGCTGCCTTCCCACGAGGAACGGCTGGCCACCGTGGCGCTGAACGCCGGGCTGCTCCCGGTCATGGAATATTTCGTGGAGCGTCTCCAGGCCGGGCTGGCGCGGCTGGGCGTGACCGCCCCGGTGCGCGTGGTCTGCGGCGGCGGCGGGGCGCTGACCCCGGACGAGGCCCGGCAAAAGCCGCTTTCGACCTTTGCCGCAGGCCCGGCGGCCTCGGCGCTTTACGGCGCGCGGGAGGCCGCGCTGCGGGGAACGGCCGACGCCGTGGTCCTGGACATGGGCGGAACCACCACGGACCTGATTACCGTGCGGGACGGCGAAGCCCCGGTGCGTGCCGGCGGGGCGGTCATCGGCGGCTGGGAAACCCACGTCCGCACCGTGGAACTGCGCACGGTCGGAATCGGCGGAGACAGCCATGTGCGCGTGGAGCGCGGGTCGTCCCTGGCCTTGCGGGTCGGACCGCGCCGGGTGCGGCCTTTGGCCCTGGCCGCGCTGGATCGGGAAAACGCGGGGGCGTCCGGCCGGGCTTTGGAGCATTTCTTCGCGGGCGGCGCGGACCGCGTGGTCTTCGCGGCTCCCGGCGCCGCGCAGCGGGCGAGGGAAAGGGCCGGAAGCAGCGCGCTGCTCTCCCTGTTGCTGGAGCGGGGGCCGTCCACCGCAGAAGAACTGGCCCGCGCCCTGGGCCGCAACATGATCGACCTGGAGCGGCGTCTGGCCGAGCTGTCGCGGGAGCGGCTGCTCGTGGAGGCGGGGTTCACCCCGTCGGACGCCCTGCACGCGCTCGGCAGGGCCGATTTCGGGGACGCGGAAGCCTCCCTGCGCGGAGCCCGGCTGCTGGCCGCGCGGCTGGGAACGGGCGTGGAGGATTTTTGCCGGGCCGTGCTGGGGACGGTCCTGGACGGCGTGGAGGAGGCCCTGGTGGAGCATCTTTTGCGCTGCGAGCTGGGCCACGACATGGCGGGGCTGATCCGCCGCCGGAAGGAGCTGCGGCTGCTGCGGCTGGACATCCGGCCCGCGGTCCCGGTGGTGGCGCTGGGCGCGGCGGCTCCCGCACTGCTGGCCGGGCTGGCCGAGCGCCTGGGCACGGAGGTGGTTTTCCCCGAGGAATACGCCGTGGGCAACGCCTGCGGCGCGGCACTGGTGGCGGCGCGAGCCGTCCGGAACATCAAGGAGGGCGCATGACGCGGCATCACGACAACACTGGCGAACACGACGGGCACGGCCCGGACTGCGGGTGCGGCTGCGGCGGCCACGAACACGGCCATGCCGGGCATCATGAACATGGCCCGGACTGCGGCTGCGGCGGCCACGGCCACGACCATCACGACCACGACCATCACGACCGCGACCATCACGACCGCGACGAGGGACACAAGCATTACCGTCCCGCGAGCTTCGAGGCGCTGCTGGAGGTGGTCAGCGAGAACGAAACCGCCGAGGCGGTGCACGGCTGGCTTTTCAACGGCACGGAATGGTACGCGCACGGCTGGGCCGAGCTGGAGGGCCACGTCTTCGACCTGACCGAATCCCGGCGGCCCATCGACCGCGAAACGTACTACGCGGCCAACCATGTGCGCGAGGCGGCGCTGCGCCGCTATTCCCGGCTGGAATACTTCACCAACATGGCCGAGATGGGCCACGTCGGCCCCTTTGACAAGGAATTCTTCTTCACCACGGTGACCAAGGCCGATCCCCTGGGCGAAGGCTAGGCGCGCTCGAGGATCACGACCTCGTCGAAGTCGCGCACGTGCGTCTGCGCGTTCAGCGCGGGATTGCGGTAGGCCCAGAAGGGGATGCCCGCGTTGCGCGCGGTCTCCTCGTCCACATGGGAGTCGCCCACGAAGAGCGCTTCTTCCGGACCGAGCCCGAAGCGGCGCAGGATGTCGCGGGAGCCGTCGGGCCAGGGCTTGCCGCGCGGCGTGTCCTCGGCCGTGACGATGTGGTCGAAATGGTCGCGCAGGTCGAGATGTTCCAGGATGGGATGCTGCTCGGCCCCGCCGTTGGTGCAGACCGCGAGCCCGCGCCCTGCGGCGCGCAGCCGCTCCAGCAGCCTGCCTATGCCCGGCTGGGGCCGGACCAGCTCCAGGATTTCCTCCAGGTCGAAATCGTCCCAGGCGCGCTGCGCCTCGGCCCGCAGCGGCGCGGGAATGATCAGGTCCAGGCTTTCCGGGATGGTCCGCACGAAGCAGGCGCGCTCTTCGTCCGGATTCAGGGGACCGAGGTCCACGGCGCGGCGCATGCTGTTGAAGAAATGCAGGGCCGCGTTCCAGGAGTCGATGAGCACTCCGTCGCAGTCGAAGATCACGGCGCGGGCCTGTGGAGAAACGGTGGGGTTCGGCATGAAACGGGTTTGGCCCGGTTCCGTCCCGATGTCAACGTCTGCGGCAATGCCGTTCGCGGCGGAGGGACGGAACCGGGCCGGTGCCTTTCGGCACGGGTCGGGTTTGGGTAGATGGCGAAAAGATTCGGTTAGATCAGGACTTTTACCAGCGTGACCTTGTTGTCGCCGTCCGCGTAGAAGTCCCTTTGCAGCGCGTCCACGGCGTAGCCGTTGTGTTCGTAGAGCGCCCTGGCCGGGGCGTATTCGTCCCGCGAGGAGGTTTCGACATAGGCGCGCACCCCGCCGAGCCTGCGGATGTTGGCCTCGCAGGTGCGCAGCAGCTCCCTGCCGATGCCCAGCCCGTGAAATTCGGGAGTCACCGCGACCCAGTAGATGTCGAAGCGGCCCGGCGCGCAGCCGATGGGACCGTAGCAGCCCAGACCCACCAAGCCTTCCGGCGAATCCGCAAACAGAAAATAATACCCGCTCTCCAGGCCGCGCTCCAGGCGCTCCCGCACCAGGGACACGCCCACGCCCACTTCCTCGGCGGTGAAGACCCCCGTGGCCTCCAGGAGCGCGCGCACGGAAACGCAGTCGGCCTCGCGGGGTTCGTATCGGAAGGTCAGGCCCACGATGGGCCGACAGGGAACCGTTGCTTCGTTCATGTTCTCTCGCTTGCCGCCGGCTCAGGCCGGATCTTGGATCGCGGCCCGGACCACGGCGCCCACCAGGGTTTCGTAGTCCATGCCGACCCTCTCCGCCGCTGCGGCGAGGCCCGCGTCCGGCGCGATGCAGGGATTGGGGTTCACGTCGATGACAAAGGGCCTTCCTCCCGCATCCACGCGCAGATCGACGCGCGCATAGCCGCGCATCTCGAAAAGCACCCAGCAGGCCATGGCCAGGGACTTGATGTCGCGCAGGAGCACGGCGTCCCCCTCGCCGAACTCGAAGGTCCGGGGCGTGTGTCCGTAGGCGAAGGAATCCTTGTCCCACTTGGCTTCGTAGCCCAGGATGCGCTGCTGTCCGGGGGCGAAGCCCTCGAAGAGGATCTCCGCCGGGGGCAGCACGCGCGGGCGGCCGTCCGTTTCCAGCAGGGCCACGTTGAATTCCCGCCCTTCGACGAACCCTTCGGCGAAGTATTCCAGGCCGGAGGCCTTGCGCCGCTGGCGCAGGAGGTTCAGCAGCTCCGCCCGGCTGCGGATTTCCACGACCGCGTCTTCGTTCAGGCCCACCGAGCCGTGCTCGTAGATGGGTTTGACGATGAACGTGCCGCAGACCTCGCGCTCCTCGCGGGTCAGGCGCCGGGCCGTGTACCAGGGCGGGGAGGGCACGCCCGCGATGCGCAGCAGCTCCTTGACGCGCAGCTTGTCCGCGGCGACGAAGACCGGGTAGCTGCCGCAGCCCGTGAGCGGGAGGCCGAGCGCCTCCAGCAGGGAAGGGGCCAGATGGGCCAGCCGGGCCTGGCCGCCGCAGGACTCCACCAGATTGAAGACCAGATCCGGCGGAGCGCTGCGCAGGCTCTCGGCCACGGCGTCCAGGTCCAGGCCCAGAGGCGTCTCGCGGACCTCGTGCCCCAGGGAGCGCAGGGCCGCGCCCACGGCGCGCGCCTGGACGAGGTTGTCCAGCTCGTCCTCGCGCGCGTCCCCGTTGCCGGGGCCGGAGGGCAGGAGGTCGTGGAGCACCTCGACGATCATGCGCATCTCCAGAGCGCGTCGTTGCGCGCCGGGGCCTTCCGGACGCGCTCGCGGGCCGAGGCCAGGATGCGCCCGATAAGCTCCTTGAAGGATATGCCGTTCATTTCCGCGAGGATGGGCAGGTCCGAATATCCCGGATGCAGCCCGGCCAGTGGGTTGATTTCGATGATGTTGGCCACGCCGTTTTCGTCCAGGCGCACGTCCACCCGGCCGCCGTCCCGGCAGCCGATGCCGCGCCAGGCGGCCAGGGCCACGGCCTCGGCCGCGCGGGCGTCCTCGTCGTCGCGCAGGAAGTAGTCCACGCGCGACTCCCAGCCTTCCTTGTTCACGAAGGAGTAGACGCCGGGCTCGGCTTCGCCGCGCAGGAGAACTTCCATGACGCCGCAGGATTCGGCCTTGTCGCCGGTCCCGGTGATGCCCACGGTGAACTCGCGTCCCGGCAGGTAGGTTTCCACGAGCACGGGCTGGCGGAAGCGCTCCAGCAGCCTGCCGCAGACCTCCTCCAGCTCGGCGCGGGAGCGGATCACGGACTTGCCGTCGATGCCCTTGCCCGTGCCTTCGCTGATGGGCTTGGCAAAGAGCGGGTAGGCCATGTCCAGCCCTTCCAGGTCCGCGGGGCGCTCCACCACGGCGAAGTCCGGCGTGGGCACGCCCTGGTCGCGGAAGACGTGCTTGGCCATGCCCTTGTTCAGGGTCAGGCACATGACCAGCGGGTCCGAGAAGGTGTAGGGCACGCCGTAGGCGTCGAGCAGCGCGGGCACCAAAGCCTCGCGGCCGTTGCCGTAGAGGCCTTCGGCGATGTTGAAGACCATGTCCCAGCGCTCCCCGGCGGCGAGTCGCTGGACCAGCCGCTGGGCGTTGCCGATCAGCTCGGCCTGGTGGCCGAGTTCCTCGATGGTGGTGCGCAGGGCCTGGATGGTTTCGGGCGAGTCGAACTCCGCCGAATCCTCATGGGAAATGCCCATGGCCAGGTAGTCGTCGCGCAGATCGTAGGTGATGCCGATGCGCATGTCGCTCTTCCTCATTGGGTCGGGCCGCCTTTGGAGGCGGAGTCGGGATAGCGGAAGGTCCGGCCCTGATAGTTGGTCAGGATCAGGTCGTCGCCTTCCCTGCCGGTCACGTATTCGGGCAGCAGGGGAATCTTGCCGCCGCCGCCGGGCGCGTCGATGACGAACTGGGGCACGGCATAGCCCGAAGTGTGGCCGCGCAGGCCCGCGATGATCTCCAGCCCCTTGGACACGGGCGTGCGGAAGTGGCCCGAACCCGGAACCGGGTCGCACTGGTAGAGGTAATAGGGGCGCACGCGCTGCTTGAGCAGCCCCTGGAAGAGCTTGGTCATCACGGCGGGCTCGTCGTTGACGTCCTTGAGCAGCACGGTCTGGCTGCCGAGGGGGATGCCCGCGTCGGCCAGGCGCGCGCAGGCGCGGGCCGATTCCGGGGTCAGCTCGTCCGGATGCGCGAAATGCAGGCTCATCCAGAGCGGGTGGTAGCGCTTGAGCATGCGCACCAGGGCCGGGGTCACGCGCTGGGGCAGGACCGCGGGAACCTTGGTGCCGATGCGGATCATCTCCACGTGCGGGATGTCGCGCAGACGGGAGAGCAGCCACTCCAGGGCGGAGTCCTCCAGGGTCAGCGGGTCGCCGCCGGAGAGGAGCACGTCGCGGATGGCCGGGGTCGCGGCGATGTAGTCCAGGCCCGCCTGCCAGCGGCGGGGCGTGGTCTGGTTGGCCTCCCTGCGGCCCACGGCGCGCGAGCGCGTGCAGTAGCGGCAGTAGGTGGAGCAGAAGTCCGTGACCAGGAACAGGGTCCGGTCCGGGTAGCGGTGCACCACGCCCGGCACGGGCATGTCGTGGTCCTCGCCCAGGGGGTCGGCGCACTCGCCGACGGACATGCGCGACTCGGCCCGGGTGGGGATCACGCAGCGGCGCAGGGCCTGGCCCGCGTCGTTCGGGTCGAGCAGCGAGGCGTAGTAGGGGGTCACGGCAAAGGGCAGCGCTCCGCCCTGCCCGGAGAGGGCCAGCCGTTCCTCCAGGGAAAGATTGAGTATTTCGGCGATGCGCTCCGGCGAGGAAATCCGGTTGGCGAGCTGCCAGCGCCAGTCGTTCCACTGGCTCAGGCCCGCGCCGGGAAAATGCCTGCGCATAAAAGAAGCCACGTCACCGTGGCGGATGGGGACGACGTGCCGGCGGCGGGTGGGGCCTTCGACCAGGGGCGCGTCGCAGGGACCGGCCAGCGTGGGCGCGATCAGGGAAGCTACTCCAGGGTCGGGAGGGACGGATTCCTCAAGATCCAGGTGCGTTTTGCTCATGTTTTCTCTCCGTTCTCGGTTCCGGCGCGGCCATCGCCGCGTACCGGGTGATGAAAGTTGCTCTTGTCTCGACCCGTTGAGGGACGTTCGTTCCTTATTCCTGGGACTGGATCACTTCGATGTCTTCCACCGTCAGGACGGGAAGCCCTTTTTCGCCGTCTTCCATGTCGCCCGAAACCCAGATCCGCTTGCCGACCATGTCTTCCAGGGCCTCGCCGCGCAGCTCCACCGCGCCCTTGGCCTTGTCCATGAGCAGGTAGCGGCCGTCCAGCTCCGTGAGCTGTCCGCTGGCCGTGGCCAGTTCGGCCGCGGCCGGGCCGCAGAGCAGCAGCAGGAGGCATAATCCTCCGGCAAGACCTGCGAGGGTGCGTTTCATGTCCGCCCCCGGCTAATCCAGGTAGGTCATGTATTCGTCGTCCTCGCCCCCGACCACGTCGTCGTAGTAGCGGCTGACGATGCGGTATTCCTGCACCTCGATGGTCTTCATGCCGTTCTGGCTGCCGACCTTGCCGCGCAGGGAGACCTCCTCCTGGCAGAGGTTCACGAGGTCGTCGATGTACTTGTCCGAGACGACCAGATACTCGCTCTCGTCGATGCCGGAGAGCACGACTCCGCTGATGTTCTCATAGTCGCCGTCGTAAACGGGGTAGAGAATGCCCGTGACCGTGACGGTCTTTTTGCTTTCAGCCATGACCACTCCCTGGCGGGAAGTCCCGCCGTTTGTTTTGATCGTTGCCCTCTTAAGGCATACGGCGTGCCATGCTGAAAAAGTTCTTTATTTCAAGATGTTGCCGCGATGCCGGGAAAAGATGGGTCGGAACGCGGAGTTCCGAAACCGAAAAGGGCGGAAAGCGTGCGGAAAAGTCTAGAGAATAAAGTATGAAAAATCAAAAGGATGCAAGATCGGAACAGGAGGTTCCGAAGGGGTGGAAACAGGAATCCGGAATTCTTTAAGCGCGTGACAACCGGGCGTGGCCCTTGAGCATTCCTTGGAGCCGGATGGTGTCAAATCGCGGAAAAAACGAAAATCGTGCGCAACGGCGCAAGATGGGTAGGATGCCGGGCTCAGCGCTTTGGTTCGCGCCGGTCCTTGAATTCTTCCTTGTGCAGTCCGTGCTTGGTCATGAGCTTGTGCAGCTGGCGGGTGGTGATGCCCGCGTGCGTGGCGCTGTGGTCGATGCGGCCGCTGTAGCGCTCCAGAATCTGGCGCAGGTAGGCGAGTTCCACCTCTTCCACGGCCCGGCGGCGAACCTCCTCCAGGGGCAGGTCGCTGTCCAGCAGGGCCACGGGTACCATGCCTTCGGCCTGGAACATCTCGGCGGGAAAGCTGTCGCTGCTCAGGCTCGTCCCGGTCTCCAGGATCAGGGCGCGCTCCAGCAGGTTTTCCAGCTCGCGCACGTTGCCCGGCCAGTCGTACCTGCTCAGCGCTTCGAGCACGTCGGGCTCCACTTCGAGAATGGGCTCGGCTTCGCCCGGCTGGAGCCGGAGCAGCAGCGACTCCACCAGGGCGGGCATGTCCGCCTGGCGCTCGCGCAGGGGCGGAATGTCCAGGGTGAAGACGTTGATGCGGTAGAAGAGATCCTTGCGGAATCGGCCTTCGCGGCAGAGCGCGTCCAGGTCGTCGTTGGTGGCGGCCACGATGCGGATGTCCACCTCGATGTCGCGGGTGCCGCCCACGCGCTGGAAGGTGCGGCTCTGGAGCACCTCGAGGAGCTTGATCTGCGAGGAGGGAGGCAGGGTGCCCACCTCGTCCAGGAAGACCGTGCCGCCGTCCGCGACCTCGAATTTTCCGGGCTTCTGGCGCACGGCCCCGGTGAAGGCTCCTTTCTCATGGCCGAAGAGCTCGCTCTCCACGAGATTTTCGGGGATGGCTCCGCAGTGGATGGAGACGAAGGGCTTTCCCGCGCGATTGGAAAGGGCGTGGATCAGGCGGGCCACCGTGCTCTTGCCCACGCCCGTCTCGCCGGTGAGCAGCACCGTGGTCCGCGTGGGTGCGACCCGTCCCGCCTTGGCGAAGACCTCCTGCATGGCCGGGGTGCGCGTGCGGGTGAGTTTTTGAAGGTCCGGGGCCTGGCCGTTCCCGCAGGGGTAGGCGGGGTGGCCGTGTTCGGTCCGGGCGCGGCCGTGGGGCGGCAGGATGGGAAAGCTTTCTGGGCGGTCCATGCAGTGCACATCCCTCAAAGCCGTGCAGCTGTCAATGGCGGGTTCGTGATGTGCGGCCGAAACGGGCACGCACGATCAAGGCGCTTTGTCAATCCGCTGATTTGGAAAGCCGAGCGGCGGGAAAAGGGGGTGAGAGGCCCTTCCGGAAGTCGGAAGGACGAGTCGAACGCACTTTTTTATATCGAATTCGGCAAGCATGAAGAAGTGTTACAATGTCGTCTCCACACTGTTCTAATTTTCACAATTTGCTTGCCAAAAAAAAAGGAACAACGTAAAGCCGCAAGGGTTTCCAGAACCGTCTGCGGGGGGCAGGCGGCAGGTCTCTTTCGCCTCCGGTTGAAGGCCCGAAGCAACTGCAAGACGCGGCCATTCTTGGCCCAACTCCCCGAACGGCAACGGAATAATGACGACGGCTGAGGCTACGTGCGCGCAACATCGGCTACGGTCGCCGAGGGGACGCGCACCCAGGCATTCATCCTGAAGCGAGGTGTCCATGTCCAACCTGCTTTTGATCCTCATCCTCCTGCCCGTGCTTGCCGCACTGGCCTGCTTCGTCGTGCGCGCGAGCGCCGTCAGGCGGCTGGTCGTGCCCGTCACGGGCGGCGTGCTCGCCGCGGCGTCGGTGGCCCTGCTCATGCAGGGACCGATCGAACCGTGGTCTCCGGGCGCGCTCTTCGGCCTGAGCTGGGACCTGATCATCACCGTGCTCGACTTCGCGCTGCTCGGAGTGATTTTCTTCTACGGTCTCAAACTCAAGAACGTGCTCATCCAGCTCTTCACCCTGGCGCAGATCGTGCTGCTGGCGGTGTTCGAGTTCGTGATGGTCGAGCACGCCGCGACCCCCGCCTTTGCGGCGGACAACCTTTCACTGATCATGGTGCTGATCATTTCCATCATCGGCTCCCTGATCTGCATTTTCGCCCTGCCCTACATGAAGAGCCATGAGGAACATCTGCATCTTGAAAAATCCAAGCAGCCTCAGTTCTTCTTCTTCCTGGTGCTCTTCCTGGGCGCCATGAACGGGCTGGTCCTGGCCAACAACGTGCTCTGGCTCTACTTCTTCTTCGAGGCGACCACCTTCTGCTCCTTCATGCTCATCGGGCACGACGGCACGGAGATCGCCACGAAGAACGCCACCCGCGCTCTGTGGATGAACAGCCTGGGCGGCCTGGCCTTCGTGATCGGCATGATGCTGGTCTACAACGGACTGGGCACCCTTTCCCTGGCCGCGATCCTTTCCGCCGGGCCGCAGGGCGCGCTCGTGCTCACGGGCATCGCCATGATGTGTCTTGCGGGCTTCACCAAGGCCGCGCAGGTGCCCTTCCAGGGCTGGCTGCTCGGCGCCATGGTCGCTCCGACCCCGGTTTCCGCGCTGCTGCACTCCTCCACCATGGTCAAGGCGGGCGTGTACGTGGTGCTGCGGCTGTCCCCGGCCTACCAGGGCACGCTGCTCTCCGAGACCATCGCCATCTGCGGCGCGTTCACCTTCCTGGCCTGCGCCGCCCTGGCCATCGGCCAGAGCAACGGCAAGAAGATCCTGGCCTACTCGACCATCTCCAACCTGGGGCTGATCATCGCCTGCGCGGGCCTGAACACCCCGCTGGCCCTGACCGCCGCCGTCATGCTGATCATCTTCCACGCGGTGTCCAAGTCCCTGCTCTTCCTCTGCGTCGGCACCATCGAGCAGGAGATCGGCAGCCGCGACATCGAGGACATGCGCGGCCTGTACGAGCGCATGCCCCGGACCTCGTTCATCGCCATCACCGGCGTGCTGACCATGCTCCTGCCGCCCTTCGGCGTGCTGCTGGGCAAGTGGATGGCCATCGAGGCCGCCGCCGGGTCCATCTGGGTCATCATCATGCTCGCCCTGGGCTCGGCCCTGACGGTCGTGTACTGGGCGCGCTGGGGCGGCGGACTGATGGGCTCGCGCGAGCCGGGCAAGCCTTCCGAGAGCCTGCCCCTGCTCATCAACCTGCCCCTGGTGCTGCTCTGCGTCGGCGCGGTGGTCCTTTCCGCCGCCACCCCGGTGATCTACAAGACGCTCATCCAGCCCATGCTGCCGGGCGTCGGACCTGCCGTGAACATCGGCATCGGCTCCCTGGGAGCGTTCGAGGTCTACGGATTGTACATCGCCCTGGGCGCGGGTCTGGTCGTGGCCTTCATGGCGGGACGCCGCGCGCCCAAGCTGCGCAAGGTCGCCCCCTACATGGGCGGCGCGAACCTGGGCCTGGAAGGATCGTTCAACGGTCCCATGAACCAGCCCGTGGCCTTCGGCGCAGGCAACCTCTACCTCTCCGAGATCTTCGGCGAGGAACGCCTGACCATGTGGGTCAACATTCTGGGCGCGGCGCTGACCGTGCTCATGATCGGAGGGGGGCTGTAATATGAAATACCTGATTCTCGCACTGATCGGCCTGATCGCCGCCCCGCTCGCGGGCGGACTGCTGGCCGGCATCGACCGCCGCATCACGGCGCGGCTCCAGTCCCGGCAGGGCCCGCCGATCATGCAGGCCTTCTACGACGTGCTCAAGCTCTTCGGCAAGGAGCCGCTGGCCCTGAACAAGTGGCAGATCATCTGCGCCTGGGTCTATCTCATCGGCGCGGCCGCCTCCTGCGTGCTCTTCTTCATGCAGTCCGATCTGCTTTTGATCTTCTTCGTGCAGGCCGTGGGCGCGGTCTTCCTGGTCATGGGCGCCCTCGCGGGCCGCTCGCCGTACAGCCAGGTGGGCGCGCAGCGCGAGCTGATCCAGATCCTGACCTACGAGCCGCTGCTCGTGCTGGTCTTCGTCTGCTTCTACCTCGCCACCGGCAGCTTCAACGTCTCGGACATCATCGCCGTGGACAAGCCGCTGCTGGCCCGGCTGCCCCTGGCCTACATCGTGCTGACCTACGCGCTGACCATCAAGCTGCGCAAGTCGCCCTTCGACTTCTCGACCTCGCACCACGGACACCAGGAGCTGGTCAAGGGCGTGCTCACCGAGTACTCCGGCCCGTACCTCGCCCTGGTCGAAGTGGCCCACTGGTACGAGACGGTCCTCATCCTGGGCATCTGCGCTCTGTTCTGGACCACGAGCTGGTACTGGATGGCCGCGCTGCTCGTCTGCACGTACTTCCTCGAACTCGTCATCGACAACACCATGGCCCGCATGACCTGGCGCTGGATGCTCAAGTACGTCTGGGGCGTGGGCCTGGCCATGTCGGTCGTGAACCTCATCTGGCTGTACGCGGGGTAGGGATATGTTCAAATCGCTCATCAAGAATTCGCGCGCCAAGTCCCCGTGGATCATGCATTTCGACTGCGGGAGCTGCAACGGCTGCGACATCGAGGTACTGGCCTGCCTGACCCCCATGTACGACGTGGAGCGGTTCGGCGTGGTCAACGTCGGCAACCCCAAGCACGCGGACGTGCTGCTGGTCACCGGCACGGTGAACCATCGCAACAAGAAGGTGCTCAAGAACATCTACGACCAGATGCCCGAGCCCAAGGCCGTCATCGCCATCGGCGCGTGCGGCACCTCCGGCGGCGTGTTCCGCGACGCCTACAACGTGGTCGGCGGCGTGGACAAGGTCATCCCGGTGGACGTGTACGTACCCGGCTGTCCGGCCAAGCCCGAAGCCATCATCGACGGCGTCGTGGAAGGCCTGAAGAAGTTCCAGCAAAAGGTGGAGCAGGCCGGCTAGGCGGCTCCGCAAGGGGAATATGACGTGAAAGGTAAGGAAATCGCCGTGACCCGCGACAATCTGGTCAGCGAGGTCATGAACATGAAGAACGAAGGGTACCGCCTGGTGACCATGACCACCGCCCTCACGGGCGAGGACGCGGTCGACGTGCTCTACCACTTCGACAAGGAGCTCGAGGTGGTCCACCTCCGGCTTCCGGCCCAGTTGTCCCAGCCCGTGCCCAGCATTTCCGGCGTGTACTTCTGCGCCCTGCTGGCCGAGAACGAACTTCAGGACCTCTTCGGCATGAAGTTCGCCGGGCTCGTGCTCGACTTCAACCGCACCTTGTACCTCGACGAGGAGATCACCACCGTGCCCCTCGTGAACAACGTCAAGGTCGTGGGCAACAACTAAAAGGGGGACGAACATGGCTCGTACTGTTATTCCCTTCGGCCCCCAGCATCCGGTTCTGCCGGAGCCGATCCACCTCAAGCTGGTGGTCGAGGATGAAATCGTCAAGGAAGCCGTGCCCGCCCTGGGCTACGTGCACCGCGGACTGGAAATGCTGGTGGCCAAGCGCGACTTCCACCAGATGATCCAGGTCTGCGAGCGCGTCTGCGGCATCTGCTCCATGATCCACGCGGTCTGCTACTCGCAGACCATCGAGGAGATGATGGGCATCGAGGTGCCGAAGCGCGCCGAGATCCTGCGCGTGGTCTGGTCCGAGCTGCACCGCATCCATTCCCACCTGCTCTGGCTCGGCCTCTTTGCCGACGCCTTCGGCTTCGAGTCGCTGTTCATGCAGCTCTGGAAGATCCGCGAGCGGGTCATGGACATCAACGAGGCCACCGCGGGCAACCGCGTCATCGTCTCGGTCAACGTCATCGGCGGCGTGCGCGCCGACCTCAGCGCCGAACAGCGCGACTGGATCGAGGGCGAGCTGAAGATCATCGAGAAAGAGGTCAAGGCCATCCAGTCCACCATGCTCAATGACTACACCGTCAAGGCCCGCACCGTGGGCAAGGGCGTGCTGACCTACGAGCAGGCCTACGAGCTGGGCGCGGCCGGCCCGACCCTGCGCGGCTCCGGCGTCAAGTCGGACATGCGCATGCTCAAGTACGGCGGCTACAGGCACCTGGACTTCGAGCCGGTCATCGAGACCAGCGGCGACTGCTGGGCGCGCGGCGCGGTCCGCTTCCGCGAGGTGCTCCAGTCCATCGACCTCGTGCGCCAGGCCATGGCCAAGGTGCCCCGGGGCGACCGCGAACTGGCCGCCAAGGTCAAGGGCAATCCCGAAGGCGAAGGCTTCATGCGCGTGGAGCAGCCGCGAGGCGAGTGCGTCTACTACATCAAGGCCAGCGGCAAGAAGAACCTGGACCGCCTGCGCATCCGCACGCCCACCTTCGCCAACGTGCCGCCGCTGCTGGCGATGGTGCCGAACTGCGAGCTGGCCGACGTGCCGGTCATCGTGCTGTCCATCGACCCGTGCATCTCCTGCACGGAAAGGTAAGGAGGCGAAGATGCTGTTTCTGACGCCGACCGTCCTGAAGAACCTGTCCAAGAAGCCCGCCACCCGGAAGTATCCCTTCGTGGTGCGCGAGCCCTTCGACAATTATCGCGGCGAGCTGGTCATCAATGCCTCGGAGTGCATCCTCTGCGGCTCCTGCATGCGCAAGTGCCCGTCCCTGTGCATCACCGTGGACAAGACCGCCGAGACCTGGGAATGCGACCCGTACGCCTGCATCTACTGCGGGCATTGCGTCACGGTCTGCCCGACGCACTGCCTGAGCATGAAGAACGTGCACCGCGCCCCGGCTCCCAAGAAGATCAACATTCTGGAGCACGGCGAAGCGCCCAAGAAGAAGAAAAAGGAAGAGGGCGCCGAGTAGCGCCCCCTTGTCGGCGGGACCGCCTTGGGGCGGTTCCCGCCGGCTTTCCGGAATCATACGAGCGCCCGGCCCCGGCATTGACGTCCGGGTGCGGGCGCTTTCTCCGTCCGCGTTCGTCGTTCGCTCTCGGCCTCGGCGCGAAAACGTTGCACGCCCGGCGCGGAAACTCCTCCCGCAACCCTTGCCGTTCCTGTACTTGTGGGGTAGTGAATCCCTTCGCTTTCTTTCCTACCAAATAAGTATGAAATAGGAACCTCCACACATGCAGTTGAAGTTTTATCCGGGCACGAACCGGATCGTTTGCCGTTGGACCGAACAGGTTCCCTTTGTCATGGGCGAGAAGCGCGGGACCATCGAGAAGGTGCGCAGCATCAACCTGCGCGTGAACAAGGGCGGCAGCCTGCGCTCCAAGGACGTGCAGCGCCACGGCTCGCACCCGCTGTTTCAGGCGGTGCAGGATTTTTGTCAGGAGCTGCGCCGCTGCGGCGTGCTCCAGGGCGAACCCGAAGAGCAGCCCTGCGTGCATTGCGGCGCGCTCACGGACGTGGTCCCGTTCTACGATCCGGGCCGGGGGCGCATGGTCTGGGCCTGCGCCGAGCCGGACACCTGCGGCCACGGGCGGCAATAGCGCGCCGCGCGGTTGCGCCCCGGCGCGCGCTGGGGCAGGATGCCGCAGCAAGCGGAAAGCAATCAACGGAGCGGAATATGAGCGATCACAGAATCATCGATCCGGCGTCGCGGCAGATGCGCCTCCAGGCCGATCCCGACCTGGAGTATATGTATTATGATGTCTTCAACGTCTTCGTGAGTCCGGAAGAAGTGGTGGTGGAACTCGGCAACCGCCACCGCGGCCAGCCGGACAGCGGAACCGTGCACCAGCGCATCGTGCTCTCCCCGAACACGGCGCGCCGCCTGGCCCATACCCTGAACCAGGGCCTCCAGACCATGGAGGAGCAGGTGCGCACCGCCCTGGCCGAGGCCTCGCGGGGCAAGGCGAACTAGGCGCCCGGTTCCTGCGCGGGCCAGCCCCGGAGGCGGTAGTATTCCTCGGTCATGCGGGCCATCTCCTGCTCGGTGACGCGCTTGCCGTCGGGCAGTGCCTCGCGGGTCAGCCGCCCGGGCAGGCGGTCCGCGTCCGGGGACATGCCTTCGCGCAGGTTGAACGCGCGGGTCAGGTCGACCACCCGCCGCGCGATCCTTTGCAGGCGCGCCTTGTCGCCCGGAAGCCCCGTGAGCAGCTCCACGAGCTTGCCCAGCTCTTCCCAGGAATACATGTCGCGGTAGAAGCGGCAGAGCACCAGGCAGTCGAAGAGCGCGAGCCGGTCCTCGAAGTCGATGAGCATTTCCGCCTTGCCCTCGATGCGCTCCGGCGGAATCATGCCGGACAGCTCCGGCTTGTAGAAGGTGGTGCGCAGGTGGCAGGCGCCCCGCGCCGTGGTGGCGTAGGTCAGGCCCATGCCCTTGAGCGCGCGCGGGTCGTAGCCCGGCGGCTCCATGCCCTTGACGTGCACGGCGATGTCTTCCAGGCCCCATTCCTGCGCCGCGTGGCGGATGCCCTCGGCCAGCACCGCGCCGTGCCCTTCGCGCGCGGCGATGGAGCGCAGCAGCGCGGCGCAGCCGTCCGGGTCGTTGTAGCGCACCACGGGCTCGATGCGGCCGCGCAGTCCGGCCTCGATGGCCAGCCCGCAGAGGTTGCCTCCGGTGATGGTGTCCAGGCCCAGGCGGTCGCAAAGATCGTTCAGGTACGCGATCTCGGCCATGTCCTCGATCATGCACAGGCCGCCGAAGGCGTAGATGGTTTCGTATTCGGGGCCTTCGATGCGCAGCCCGTCGCGGCGTCCCCCCTTGATTGTGGTCAGCCGCCCGCAGGCCATGAAGCATTTGCGGCAGGCGTTCGGAGTGACGTCGTGCTCCGCATGGTAGGCTTCCCCGGCGATCTTTTCCCAGTGCTCGCACGTTCCCTGGCTCCAGTAGCGCGCGGGAAAGGCTCCCGCCGTGTTCATCAGCGCCACCATCATGGTCGTGCCGAAGCGCTTGTAGGCCTTGACGCCGGGATTATCCCGCCCGGACGCGGCAAAGCCCTTTGCCTGGGCGGCCATGCCCTTGGGATCGGCCAGGGGGCGCTTGCGGTCCCCGGCGAAGACCACGGCCTTGAGATTCTTGGAGCCCATGACCGCGCCCGTGCCGCCGCGCCCGGCGCTGCGCCAGTAGTCGTTTTCGATCAGGGCGAAGCGGACCCGGTTTTCCCCGGCAGGGCCGATGACCACGGCGCCGGGCCGGGAAAAGCCCACGGGCGCGAAGCGCTCCCTGGCCTCGTCCTCGGCCTCGTAGGTTTCCATGCCCCAGAGGTCGCGGGCGAGGTGGAAATCCACGCCGTAGGGATGCACGCCCAGAACCATGGGACGATCGGCGCGGCCTGAGATGACGATGGCGTCGTATCCGGCGGAATCCATGGATTCCGGCACTTTTCCGCCCGCATAGGACTCGCAGTAGAGCCCGGTCAGGGGCGACTTCGTATAGACGCCGTAGCGGCTGCCGCCCCAGGCCGGACCGTTGCAGGCCGGTCCCGTGGCGAAGATGAGTCGGTTTTCCGGGCCGAGCGGATCGGCTCCGGGCGGGTTTTCGTCGAGCAATAGGCGCGTGCCCAGCCCCTTGCCGCCCAGGTGGTCGGCCAGGATTTCCTCGGCCAGGGGGACGACGTCGAAGCAGCGTTCGGTCAGATCGACCTTGAGCACTCGCCCGTAAAATCCATACATCGAAACTCCTTGTTTTCCTTATGCTTTGATTGCGCGCAGCCCGTCTTCCATGATGGAGAGCCCGCGCTCCAGTTCCTCGTCGCTGATCACCAGCGGCATCAGCGTGCGGATCACGTTGCCGAAATTGCCGCAGGCCAGGATGATCAGGCCCTTTTCGCGGCAATAGCCCACCAGGGCCTTGGCCTTGTCCGTTGCCGGGCGTTTGCTCTCCCGGTCTTCCACCAGCTCCAAGGCCAGCATGGGGCCTTTTCCGCGCACGTCGCCGATGATCTCGAATTCCCTTTGCATTTCCAGGAAGCGGCTTCGGAGGGTTTTGCCGAGCTGTTCGCCGCGACGCAGCAGGCCGTCCTGCTCCAGGGCGTCGAGCACGGCCAGGGCCGCGGCGCAGCAGAGCGGGTTGCCGCCGTAGGTGCCGCCCAGGCCGCCCACATGCGGGTCGTCGAGCAGCTCGGCCCGGCCGACCACGCCGGAAAGCGGCATTCCCCCGGCCAGGGATTTGGCCACGGTGATCATGTCCGGGGCCACGTCCCAGTGGTCGATGGCGAAGATCTTCCCGGTCCGCCCGAACCCGGTCTGGATCTCGTCCACGATCATCTGGATGCCGTACTTGTCGCAGATGGCCCGCAGCTTGGGGAAGTATTCCGGCGGCGGGGTCACGAAGCCGCCTTCGCCCTGCACCGGCTCCACGAGAAGCGCCGCGACTTCCTCGGCGGCCACGTAGGAAACGAAGAACTCTTCGAGATAGTCGGCGCAGGCCACGGAACAGCGGGGATATTCCAGCCCCAGGGGGCAGCGGTAGCAATAGGCGTAGGGCGCGCGGTAGATTTCCGGGGCGAACGGACCGAAACCGAACTTGTAGGGCTTGGATTTGCTGGTCAGGCTCATGGTCAGCAGGGTCCGGCCGTGAAAGGCGTTCTGGAAGGCCACGACAGCCGGGCGCTTCGTCTTGTAGCGCGCGATCTTGACGGCGTTCTCCACGGCCTCGGCCCCGGAATTGAGAAAAAAGGACTTCTTGGCGAAGTCGCCGGGAGCCAGGGCGTTGATGCGTTCCGCCAGCTCCACGTACGATTCGTACATGAAGACGTGGAAGCAGGTGTGCAGAAAGCTGTCCGCCTGCCGTTTGATCGCCTCCACCACCCTGGGGTGGCGGTGGCCCGTGTTGAGCACGCCGATGCCGCCCGCGAAATCGATGTATTCGTTTCCTTCCACGTCCGTGATGCGCGCGCCTTCGGCTTTCGCGGCAAAGGCGGGAACGGTGTTGAAGGGACCGCGTGGCACGGCCTTTTCGCGGCGCGCCAGGAGGCTCTTGTTGTCGGCCATGTCCTTCTCCTTGGTTTATCTCCTTCAGAAGATGCTGTTATCGTTTGCTTTCGATTAAATCTTTTCGATGATGGCGGCCACGCCCTGCCCCCCGCCGATGCAGGAGGCCGCGCAGCCCAGCCTGCCGTTCTCCGCCTGGAGGATGCGCGCCAGGGTGCCCACGAGCCGGACGCCCGTCGCGCCCATGGCGTGGCCCAGGGCCAGTCCCCCGCCCTTGACGTTGACCCGCCCGGCAGGCAGGCCCAGCTCGCGCATGGCGTGCAGCACGACCACGGAAAAGGCTTCGTTGATCTCCCAGAAATCCATGTCCTCGACTTTGTAGCCGCCTTTTTCCAGGGCCATGCGCGCCGCCGGAACAGGAGCCGCGCCCATGATCGTGGGATCCACCCCGGCAAAGCCGATGGAGCGGATCGCGGCCAGGGGCTTGATGCCCCGGCGCTCGGCCTCCTCGCGCGAGAGCAGCAGCATGGCCGCGGCTCCGGAGTTCAGGGGCGAGGCGTTGCCCGCGGTGATGCCGCCGTTCTCCTTGTCGAAGATGGGCTTCAGCCCGGCCATGGATTCGAGGTCCGCGCCTTCCCGCACGGCCTGGTCGCGGTCCACGCGCAGCACGCTGCCGTCGGCCTGGGGCGCGTCCACGGGCAGAATTTCGCCGTCGAAGAATCCCTCCTCGCGCGCCAGGGTGGCGAGCCGGTGGGAGCGCACGCCGAACTCGTCCATCTCCTCCCTGGTGATGGAACCCTGCTTCCAGAGCTTCTCCGCGGTCAGGCCCATGACCATGGTGGTGTCCATGTCCCAGTGCGCGTAGCGCTCCTCGCGGAACAGGGCGGGGTTCATGCTGATGGTGCCTTCCTGGAAGAGCTTCGGACCCATGGGCACGCGCGTCATCTGCTCCATGCCGCAGGCCAGGACCGCGTCGGCGTAGCCGGAGGCGATCTCCAGATAGCCCATGTGCACGGCGGCCATGCCTGAACCGCATTGCTGGTCCAGAAACCGCGCGGGCACCGAGGCGTCGAGGTTGGCCTGGAACACGGGCGTGCGGCCGCCGAAGGTCCAGTTCTCGGTGACGCCCAGGGCGCAGCCCACCAGAAAGTCGTCCAGGTCGGCGGAATCGAATGCGGCGCGTTCCAGCAGGGCCGGAATCACGGCGCAGAGCAGGTCGTCGGCGCGCAGGGCGTGGAACCAGTCCCGCTCGGGGTCTTTGGGCCGCGCGCGGGATTGCGCGGTGCGCAGGTATCCGGCGATGACCACTTCTCTCGTTTGCATCGAAATCTCCTTGCAGGGCTTGTCTATTCGACCAGGCCGCACCAGCGCGCCGCGAACAGGGCGTAGGCCTTGGCCGTGTGCGTCACGCTCGAGAGCAGCACGCGCTCGTCCGCGCCGTGGATGCGCTCTGCCACGGGACCGTAGCAGCAGCCGCGCGCCGAGCCGTAGTCGTAGAAGGCGCGCAGGTCCGTGGTGCAGGTGGAAACATATTCTTCGACCGGCTCCCCTGTCAGGGCCTCGTGGCACTGGGCCAGGGCCTCCAGGGGCTGGGCGTCCCGGCGCTGCACGTGCCCGTCCGAGCGGAACCCGTAGAATTCCACGACGGGCGGATTTTCGGCCAGCCAGGGGTCGGCCTTGGCCGCCCTGGCCACGGTCGCCTCGATCTGCTTGCGCACGTCCTGGAAGCGCTGCCCCGGCAGGTAGGCCATGCGGCAGCGCAGCGTGGCCGAGGCGGGCACCGTGGAAGGCCAGTCCCCGCTCTGGAGCGCGCCGACATTGAGGTTCAGGGGATGCTCGAATTCGTCGTAGGGCGCGGGCAGCGGTCCCTGGTTCATTTCTTCTTCCAGCTCGCGCAGGGCCTGGATCAGCGGGAAGCATTTTTCCAGGGCGTTGGCTCCGGCCCCGGCCTCCTGCACGTGTACGGGCCTGCCGCCCACGTCGATGCGGAACCAGAGCACGCCCACCTGGGCGGTGTAGAGCCGGGGGCCGAAGGGTTCGGGGATGAGCACCGCATGGGCGTCCACTCCCGCCACCCGGCAGGCCAGGGCGCCGTTGCCGGAACACTCCTCCTCGATGACCGCTTCCAGAGTCAGGGGCGAGGCCAGACCGAATCCGGCCTTGCGCAGGGCGTAGGCCGCGTAGGTCATGGCCGCGACGCCGGATTTCATGTCGCCCGCGCCCCGCCCGTACATCCAGCCGTCCTCGACGACCGGCTCGAAGGGGTCGCGGCTCCAGAGGCCCAAAGGCTCCGGGCTGACCACGTCGAGATGGCCGTTGAAAAGGGCGCTCTGGCCGCCGATGCCTTCGGGGGCGGTGGGCTCGGCCTCGATGCGCGAGACCACGTTCCAGCGGTTTTGGGCGGCCCAGGGCACGGGCGCGAAGCCCGGATGCGTGCGCAGCACGTCGTAGTCGATGGGCACGAGCCGCATGGGCAGGCCCAGGCGGGTCAGCTCGTCGGACATGAGCCGCAGCGCGCCTTTCTCGTTTTCCAGGGTGCTCGGCTCGGCCACGAGCCGGGCCGTGAAGTCGAAAATGTCGTCGGCGAGGGATTCCACGGTTTCGACGATTTTTTGTTCCTGTGCGTTCAATTCGGTTCCTTCGGATAATGGATTCAGAATCTCGGAATCTCCCCCTGGGGCGCGATGATCTGGGCCTCGGTCTTGGCGCGCACTTCCTCCAGCGTGACGCCTTCGGCCAGCTCGCGCAGACGCAGGCCGTCCGGTCCGGGGTCGAGTACGGCCAGTTCCGTGATGATGCGGCTGACGCAGCCGCGCGCGGTTACGGGCAGGGTGCATTCGCGTAAAATCTTGGGTGCGCCGGAGCGCGTGGTGTGCGTGGTCGTGACGATGACCCGCCGGGCCTTCTGGGCAAGCTCCATGCCCCCGCCGATGCCGGGCGCGAACTTGCCCGGAATGATCCAGTTGGCGAGGTCGCCGTTGCCCGCCACTTCCAGCGCGCCGAGCACGGCCACGTCGAGACGGCCGCCGCGCACCAGGGCGAAGGAAAGGGCCGAGTCGAAGAAGGCGGCTCCGCTCCGGGTGGTGATGTACCCGCCGCCGGAGTCGATGAGCGCGGGGTGGGCGCGGTCCATGCCGCAGCGCGGCCCCATGCCGAGCACGCCGTTTTCGCTGTGCACGTAGATGTCCAGGTCCGGGGGCGTGTGGTCCAGGAGCAGGGTGGGCAGGCCGATGCCGAGGTTGACTACCTCGCCGTTTCGCAGCTCGGCCGCGGCCCGGCGGGCTATCTTGAGCTTAGAGGACATGATGCTTGAGCACTCCGTAGGCTTCGTTCCTGGTGTCGGCGGGCACGACGTGGTCCACGAACGCGCCGGGCAGGTGCACGGCGTCCGGGTCCAGCGCGCCGGTCTCCACGATTTCCAGCGCCTCCACGATGACCAGGTCCGAGGCCGTGGCCATGAGCGGGTTGAAATTCCGGGCGGTCTTTTCGAAGACCAGATTGCCCCAGCGGTCGGCCCTGGCCGCGTGGATCAAGGCCGCGTCCGCGCGCAGGGACGGCTCCACGATGCAGGTCCGGCCCTGGAACTGGATGGTTTCCTTCTGCTCGCGCAGGATGGTCTCCAGGCCGATGTCCGTGAGCAGGCCGGGCAGGCCCGCACCGCCCGCGCGAATCTTCTCGGCCAGCAGTCCCTGGGGGTGCATCTCCACCTCCAGTTCGCCCCGGTTCATCATCTCGATGACCGCGCCGTTCAGGCCCATGTGCGAAACCACGAACCGCTCCGCGCAGCCCGCTTCGATGAGCGTGGAAATGCCGATTCCCTGTTCGTTGGCATCGTTCTTGATCAGCGTGAGCCCTGTCAGGCCGCGCGCGAGCAGCGCCCGGATCAGGGTGAAGGGCGTTCCGGGCGAGCCGAACCCGCCGAGCATTACGGACGCGCCGCCGCGTACGTTCGCCAGCGCCTTGTCCGCCGTCGTCGTCTTGTCGATCACTTGCTTCTCCGTCCCGGAGGGGGCTTAGCGGTAATAGGGCGTGGCCGCGGTGGCTCCGCTGCTCCGGGTGTCCAGCAGCGACGCCTCCAATTCCTTGAGCTGGGCTGCGGTCCGCGCGAGGGCGCGGTCGAGCTTTTCCAGCAGCTCGTCCACCTGCGCCTCGGTCACGATCAGCGGCGGGGCCACGAGAACGTGGTCGCCGTAGAGTCCGTTGATGGAACGGCGCGGGTAGATCAGCAGTCCGTCCGCAAAGGCGTTGTCCGTGAGCAGCATGGCCGTGTTCCATTCCGGGGGGAACGGCTCGCGGGTCTTGCGGTCGCGCACCAGCTCCAGGGCCGTGAGCAGCCCCAGGCCGCGCACCTCGCCGATGATGGCGTGGCGCTTTTCCAGCTTGCGCAGCCCGCGCATGAGGATTTCGCCCATGCGGGCGGCGTTTTCCGGCAGCCGCTCGTCCAGGAGCACGCCGAGCACCTCCAGCCCCACGGCGCAAGCCATGGGATTGCCCGCGTAGGTGTGGCCGTGGGCGAAACCGCCGCGCCGCACCACCACGTCCACGATCTCGTCCGTGGTCAGCACCGCGCCGAGCGGGTAGTAGCCGGAGGCGATGCCCTTGGACAGGGCCACCACGTCCGCCTCGATGCCCCAATGCTCGTAGGCGAAGAGCTTTCCGGTGCGGCCGAACCCGGTCATGACCTCGTCGAGGATCAGGAAGATGCCGTACTTGCGGCAGATGTGCTGGATGATGCCGAAATATTCGTCCGGCGGCACGAGCGCGCCCGTGCTGGCCCCGCCTACAGGCTCGACCACGAAGGCCGCGATGTTTTCCGGCCCCTGCTCGACCACGGTCTTTTCCAGCGCCCAGGCGCACTCCAGTTCGCAGTCCGGGTAGCGCTTGTGGTAGACGCAGCGGTAGCAGGTGGGCGAGGGGATCTTGGGATTCTCCTGGACCATGGGCTTGAAGGCCACTTCCAGCGGGGCATAGGAGGTCAGGGAAAGCGCGCCGAGCGTGGCTCCGTGGTAGGCGGGCACGCGGCTGATGAACTTGTAGCGCGAGCCCTCGCCCAGATTGAAGAAATACTGCCGACAGACCTTCATGGCCGACTCCACGGCCTCGGACCCGCCGGAAACGAAGAAGACGCGGTTCAGGTGCGGGGCCGAGTTGTGCACCAGGGCGCGCGCCAGCTCCTGCGAGGGAAAGCTGTCGAACTGGGTCCGGTAGGCGAAGAAGGTCTGGCGGGCCTGTCGCTCCACCGCGGCGATCACGCGCTGGTTGCCGTGGCCGATGTTGTTGACCACCGCCCCGGAACAGCCGTCCAGATAGCGCTTGCCGCGCGTATCCCACATGTAGAGCCCCTCGGCCCCGGCGATGACGGGCTGCTCCTTCTTGGTCTGGTAAAAGAGGTATTTTTCCTGGTCCGGATAGGCGGCCATCTCCGCGGGGTGGCGCTTGAAGAGGTCCGGCCTGCTTTCGTGAAAGCGGGCCAGCTTTTCCATCGGGGTCAGGCGGCCCATGGTCACCAGGGGAATGTTGTTGTTGTAGACGTAGGCGTGCCCCAGAAGCTTCTTTTCGATTTCCTCGGAAGAGGCGAAGGGCGAGGGGTAGGGCGCGCACGCGCCGGGATTGTCGTCCGACGGCTGGAACGGCTCCTCGGAGCGCGGCGGATAGGTCGTCTGCACGATGCCCAGCTCGCGGCAGGTCTCGGCAAAGGCGTGCGCTTCGCCTCCCTCGGAAACGAAGACCGGACTGGCCGAGGTCAGGGCGCGGCGAAGATGGAACGGGGCCGCGTCCGAAAGGTTGCGCAGGAACTGGGCCGCGCTTTCCGGCGAGCCGTCCGGGTGCGCCTCCATGAACAGCCAGCCCGAGGAGCGGTCCACCGCGATGAAGAGAATCTTATTGAACCGCTCGCACTGCACCTTCGGCAGGGTGCGGGCATGGACGCGCACGAAGCCGGGGAGATAGGTCTTGTATTTCCGGAGCACTTCCCGATGCTCGACCGGGTCCGGAACGAGGTCGGCCACGTGCTGAACCTGCCTGCGCCGCAGGAGGCGGTCCAGCGAGGAGCGCGAGCAGGAAGGCTGGATGAACATGCGCACCACGGTGAGCAGATCGTCCAGGGAAAGGATCATGGTGCGCCGGATTTCGACGATGAGGTTTTCCTGGTCCGGCGTGAAGGCCGTGCGCGAGGGCAGGGCCCGCCGGGTTTCCTCGTAGCCCTCGGCCCGTTTGCGCCATTTGCGCACGGTGGATTCGCTGAGGCTCAGCTCGCGGGCGAGTTCGGATACGGATTTTTGGGATTCCCGGATGTATTTGCGGATGGCTGGGGTGGTGGTATTTTTCCGAAATGTAAAACCCATGTGCGGCTCCGAAGGAGTAAATGCGCTTGTAGCGCTTCTGATGATTCCAATATGGCGGGAATCAATGTGGAGATTTCCGCTGTTCGTGGCTTTTTTTGGACTTTTGAGCATTGAATGCGTCCATGTCGCCACGATGACAGATTATGCAAGCCGACGTGCCGCACCCGGAAGCGGGTTTGGCAATAAAAATGAAATATATCAGATTAGTCCGTTTCATGCAAACCTGATTATGCGACATCCTTCCTGAATTTCATTCGTTTATACCGTGATGATTGGAGAAAACTGATCTCATTTCCGTGGAAATCGCGTTTCGAACTGAGGAATCAGAACATGCAGGAGGTGAAAACAACATATTATCATAACGAGAATTCAAAATTTGGATAAGTACCTTGACTTCATTCGGATTTTAAACTAGGAAAAGAACATCTCATTCACAAATATGTAAGTTGAGAAAGCCCGTCCCAAGGGCTGAAGAGATGTTTATTCCATGAATGAAAATTTGAAAGGAGGCTGGAGGCCCTGGGCGCTTCTGGCTCCGTCCCTCAGCGCGGTATTCTTCCTGCTCGTGGTTCCGGTCTGCTTCATCGTCGTCTACAGCTTCTGGCTGCGGGCTCCGTCCGGAGCGGACGTGGCGGCCTTCCAGTTCGGCAACTACGGCAAGCTCTTCCAGGACTTTTTCTACCCGTCGATCCTGCTGCGCACGATCCGGGTCAGCCTGGAGTGCGTGGCCCTCTGCCTGGTCATGGGCTACATCCCGGCCTATTTCTTCTACCGCACCCGGTCGAGGTTCAAGCCGTTCCTGATGCTCCTGATCATGCTGCCGTTCTGGATCAGCTTCATCATCCGCACGCTCTCCTGGATCAACATCCTCGGCGACACGGGCCTGATCAACTATCTCCTCGTCTCGTCCGGCATTCTTCAGGAGCCGCTGGGCATGCTCTACAACGAGGTCGCGGTGCTCATGGGCCTGATCCAGTACCTGCTGCCCTTCATGATCCTGAACATCTACGTGAGCCTCGAGGGCATCGACCAGAGCCTGCTGGAGGCGGCGCGCTCCATGGGCTGCACCGAGTGGCAGGCTTTCCGCGAGGTCACGCTTCCGCTCTCCCTGCCGGGAGTCAGCGCGGGCAGCCTGCTGGTCTTCGTGCTTTCGGCGGGAACCTACCTGCCGCCCATGATCCTCGGCGGCCCCGGCAACGAGATGATCGCCAACCTGATCTTCAAGCGGGTCATCGGCACCCTGGACTGGCCCTTCGGCTCGGCCATCAGCGTGATCCTGCTGCTGCTCGTGGGCTCCATCGTCTGGACCTACAACCGCTACCTGGGCATCAACCAGGTCTTCAAAGCCATGCAATAGGGCGGGTATTTCATGTTCAAGATTTCCGGCTGGTCCCTGATCCGCATCTATACGACCCTTGTGTACGTCTTCATGTTCGCGCCCATCGCCGTGGTCGTGATCCTCTCCTTCAACCCGCAGCAGTTCGGCTCCTTCCCCATGGACGGGTTCAGCCTGCGCTGGTACGCCAAGCTCGCCGGGAACGAGGACATCCTCCAGGCCTTCCGCAATTCCCTGGTCCTCGGCAGCCTCACGGCCATCTGCACCACGGCCGTGGCCATTCCCGCGGCCATGGCCTTCGTGCGCTACGAGTTCCCGGGCAAGAACAGCCTGAACACGCTGCTCCTCGCGCCGATCATGGTCCCGGAGGTCATCCTCGGCGTGGCCCTGCTGCTGTTCATGCGCTGGCTCCAGCAGCCCAAGAGCTTCGCCCTGCTGCTCATCGGCCACGTGGTCATCACCCTGCCGTACGTGCTCCTCGTGGTGCAGGCGCGGCTGGTGGGCATCCGCACGGACTACGAGGAAGCGGCGAAATCCCTGGGGGCCGGGCCGTTCCAGACCTTCCGCGAAATCACGCTCCCGCTGCTGATGCCGGCGATCCTGGCGGGTTCGCTGTTTTCCTTCACCATTTCCTTTGACGACATCACGGCGACGCTGTTCTGGGCCACGGCCCGGAGCCAGACCGTCCCCGTGAAGATATTCGGCATGCTTCGCAACTCCATCAGCCCGGAAATCAACGCCCTCGGTGCGGTGATGATCCTGCTCACCGTGGCCACGCCGCTTCTGGCGGGCTATCTGGCTCGTCGGTTCAGCAAGGGGAGTTGACGGCCGGGCATCGCCCGGAGAGGCAAAGCGGCGACGCCCGCCCGGCGGGCGCAACGCAATCCCGGTTGATCCGGGCCAACCCCAGAGGAGGAGAAACCATGACCAGAGAATGGAACAAGCGAGTGGACGAGGTCCAGGAACTGCATGAGGCCGGGGGGCTTTCCCGCCGCGACTTCATCCGCTTCGCAGGCATCGCGGGCGCCGCCCTGGGCCTTTGCGGCGGTCCCTTCGGGCTGGTGAGCGCGGCCATGGCCGCGAAATCCATCCGCTTCGACGGCTGGGGCGGCACCACTTCCGAGGCCTTCCGCAAATACGCCTTCGAACCGTTCAGCAAGGCCACCGGCATCGAGGTCATCGACGGCGAATTCGGCGACATGGATTCCTATCTCACCCGCGTGAAGGCTTCCTTCCCGCCGGGCGGCGAATTCAATCTGGCGCATCTTTCCGGCGTGTTCGACTACGCCCGCTACGTGGGCCTGGGCTACGAGTCCGTGCTGGACGAGTCCAAGATCCCCAACCTGGCCAACGTCATGACCGCCATGGTCGAGCCCTACCGCAAGATCACCCCCAAGGGGCTTTCCGCCGTGCCCTACGACCTGGGCCAGACCGGCATCGCCTACAACACGAACAAGATTTCCAAGGACAAGGCCGAGAAGCTCGGCGCGGGCCTGCTCTTCGACGAAAGCCTCAAGGGCAAGCTCGGCTCCTGGACCGACTGGCGCACGAACATCTGGTACGCGGCCCTGGCCACGGGACAGAATCCCAACGACATCGAGAATATGGACAAGGTCTGGTCCGCGCTCCGCAAGCAGCGCGACCTGATCAAGAAGTACTGGGGTTCCGGCGCGGAGCTGATGAGCCTTTTGGCCAACGAGGAGATCTACGCCACTCCGGCCTGGTCCGGACGCGTGGCCCATCTCCAGGACCAGGGCCATCCCATCGGCTTCCTCCAGCCCGAAGGCACCTATTCCTGGCAGGAGTGCATCTTCGTGCTCAAGGGCTCGGACGCGGACACCGCCCAGAAGCTCCTGAACTACATGCTCGCGCCCAAGGCCGCCGTGGCCGTGGCCGAAGCGCAGAAGTATCCGCCGTCCCTGGACCCGACCAAGGTCGAGATGCCGGAATCCGTGCGCAAGCTGCCCGCCTTCGATCCCACGGGCCAGCTCAAGGGCTACCTCTTCGGCGTGCCCGACTACTGGAACGGCCACCAGCTCGAATGGGCCGAGATGTGGGACCGGGTCATGGCCGGAGCGTAGCTCCCGGCCTCCGGGCCTGATTGAAACGTGAACGGCGGCGCGGTTTCGCGCAGAGCGGAACCGCGCCGCGACAAGCAAGCAAAGGACGAA
The DNA here is from genome assembly GCF_000420485.1 of Paucidesulfovibrio longus DSM 6739. NCBI lineage: Bacteria > Pseudomonadati > Thermodesulfobacteriota > Desulfovibrionia > Desulfovibrionales > Desulfovibrionaceae > Paucidesulfovibrio > Paucidesulfovibrio longus. The sequence goes on from NZ_ATVA01000012.1 coordinate 416,452, forward strand.
GAAGTGGAAAACCTCAGCCCTGAAACCGCGCACCTGGAACAGAACGCCGCGCCGCACGCCGACCCGACAGCGGAACCCGCCGTCAGGCTTACGGGACTGATGAAGCGTTTCGGCAAGACCGTTGCCGTGCAGAAGACCGACCTGACCATCGAAACAGGGGAGCTGGTGACCCTGCTCGGTCCTTCCGGCTGCGGCAAGACCACCATCCTGCGGATGATCGCCGGGCTGGAAAAGCCCACCGAGGGCGACATCTACATCAAGGGCAGACGCGTCAACGACACGCCGATCCACAAGCGCAACCTGGGCATGATCTTTCAGAACTACGCGCTGTTTCCGCACAAGAATATTTTCGACAACGTGGCGTTCGGGCTCAAGTATCGCGGGGTTCCCCGCGAGGAGATGGCCGAAAAGGTCGTCCATGCCCTGGAAATGGTCCGCCTGCCCGGCGTGGAATCGCGGTTTCCCTCCCAGCTTTCCGGCGGCCAGCAGCAGCGCATCGCCCTGGCCCGCGCCATCGTCATCGAGCCCGACGTGCTGCTCATGGACGAGCCGCTTTCCGCCCTGGACGAGAAGCTGCGCGAGGAAATGCGCATGGAGATCGACAACATCCAGCGCACGCTGAACCTGACCACCCTGTTCGTGACCCACGACCAGCGCGAGGCCCTGTCCATGTCCAACAAGATCGTGGTCATGAAGAGCGGCAGAAAGCAGCAGGAAGGCACGCCAGAGGATGTCTACGACTATCCCGCCAACTATTTCGTGGCCGATTTCCTGGGCCACTCCAATTTCTACGACGCGCGCGTGCTGGAATCGCTCAAGGGCGACCTCGTGCGGGTGCGCACCGACGAGGGGCTGGAGTTCTTCGCCGAGCACCAGGGCGTCTGGAAGGAAGGGGAGCAGGTCCGGCTGGTGGTCCGCGCCCAGAAGATCAACGTGACCTCGCCCGACCTGGCCGAGGAGGAGCTGGAATCCACCGAGATCAACTGCTTCCCCGGACGCATCTACGACCGCAGCTACATGGGCGGCGAGACGAGCTATTTCGTGGAGCTGGAAAAAGGCGTGCGCGTGCACGTCATCAGCATGGTCCGGCGCAGACCGCACAAGATCGGCGACGAGGTGGTGCTGCACGTGCCCGCCCGCCATTGCGGCCTGCTCCGCAACGAAGACTGACCGGCGCATATTTTCACAGATCAGGCGCGCCGCACCGTTGACCGGGCCCAAGGGCCGGGGCAGTGCGGCGTTTCATGTGAGGGACGATGGACCTGACCCGCATCGAGGGCGTGTTTTCCGGGCGCTGGCCCGGAGGCATCCTGACCGTGGACTCCCACACCGCCGGGGAAGGCACCCGGCTCATCGTGGGCGGGCTGCCCCCGCTGCCCGGCGCGACCATGGCCGACAAGCGCGCGGCCTTCGAGGCCGCTCACGACGACGTGCGCCTGCTGCTGACCCGCGAGCCGCGCGGCCACCGCGACCTGCTCGCCGCCGCCGTGACCGAGCCCTGCACGCCCGGCGCGGACTTCGGGCTCATCTACATGGACGCCCGGCGCTATCCCTTTCTCTGCGGCCATGCCACCATCGGCGCCGTGACCACGCTCATCGAGTGCGGTGCGCTCCGGGTCCAGGCCGGGGACGAGGTCCGCATCATCGTGGACACTCCCTCCGGGCCCATGCCCTGCGCCGCGCGGATGCGGTCCGGCCGAGTCGCGTCCGTGGCCTTCCGTTCGGTGCCGTCCTTCGTCTGGGAGCGGGACGTGCCCCTCGACCTCTCCGGCATCGTGCTGCCGGGAGGAATCCGGCCCGGAGTGGTGCCCGTGGACCTGGTCTGCGTGGGCGGCTACTTCGTGATGATCGACGAGCGCGCCCTGGGCCTGGAATTGAGTCCGGAAATCAGCCGGGCGCTGATCGAGCCGGGCATGCGCATCATCGAGGAGGCCAATCGGCAGCTTGCGGTCCGCCATCCCCTGCGGTGCGAGGTGAACAGCGTGGACGTGGTCGAATTCCACGGTTCGAGGAAAACGCCGCATGGTTCCGTGGGCGTCAACGCCGTGGTCTACGGCGAGTCGCACCTGGACCGCTCGCCCTGCGGAACCGGAACCACGGCCAAGGTGGCGCTGCTGCATCGGCAGGGCAAGCTCGCATCGGGCCGGAAATTCCTGAACAACAGCTTTCTCGGCTCGACCTTCACGGGCATGGTCGTGGAGGAAAGCGAAATCTGCGGACTGCCCGCCGTGGTGGCGGAAATCGAAGGCAGCGCCCAGGTCACGGGCCTGCACCGCTTCGTGCTTGACGAATCCGACCCCTTCCCGCAAGGCTTTCTATTGTGATGCAACCCAACCTGATTCTCTACAACGGCGTCTTCCGTACCCAGGATTCCTCCCCTGTCGACGATTTTTATCCACGGCGGGACGGCGTTTCCCGGACCGGGGAGGCGCGTCCCCTGCCGACGGCCCTGGCCGTGGCCAACGGGCGCATCCTGGCCCTGGGGGACGACGACGAGGTGCGCGCCCTGGCCGGTCCGCAGACCCGGCTCTACGACATGCGCGGCAGGCTCGGCCTGCCGGGGTTCATGGATTCCCATTTCCATTTTTACGACTGGAGCCTGTTCAGCGATCTTTCCAAGGTGCGCAGCTTCGCGGGACTGGAACAGACCCTGGCCGAGGCCGCGGCGGACCGGACTCCGGACGCCTGGATCCTGGGCCAAGGCTTCAACGAGACGGACTGGCCCGACGGGCGCATGCCCGGCCGGGGCGACCTGGACCGCGCCGTGCCGGGACGGCCCGTGATCATCTGGCGCTGCGACCTGCACCTTGCCGTGGCCAGCAGCCGCGCCCTGGAGCTGGCCGGCGTGGATGCGAACACGCCCGATCCCGCGGGCGGGGTCATCGCCCGCGACGAGCGCGGCGCGCCCACCGGGGTGCTGCGCGAAAACGCCATCAATCTCGTGCGCGACGTCGTCCCCGCGCCCACGGATCAGGAACTGGCCACGGCCATGCTCGCGGCCCAGGCCCGGCTGCACGCGCTGGGCATCACCGGCCTGCACGACGTGCGGCTCTTCAACGAGGCCGCGGCCCCGCGCACCGTGCGCACGCTGGAGCAGCTCAACGCCGAGCGCCGCCTTAAGCTGCGCACGTGGACCAGCCTGCCGGGCGAATTGCTGGACGCCGCCGTGGGCATGGGCCTGCGCACGGGCTTCGGCAATTCCGTGCTGCGGCTCGGCCACGTCAAGTTCTTCACGGACGGGGGCATGGGCGCGCGCACGGCCTATCTTACGGGAAGCTATCTGGACGCCGGGCGCGGCCTGTTGCAGATGCCGCCCGATGAGATCGCCCGCAAGCTGCAACAGGCGGACGCGGCCGGGCTGGCCGTGATGCTGCACGCCGTGGGCGACGGCGCGGTGCGCCACGTCATCGAGGCCTTCGAGGCTCTGGAGCATTGGCGCGGCAGCCCGGAAGCCGCGCACCTGCCGCATCCCCGGCAGATGCACCGCGTGGACCACGCCCAGATGATCCAGCCCGAAGACCTGGCCCGGCTGGGCAAGCTGAACGTGGCCGTGGGCATGCAGCCCAGCAACATGGTGCTCGACTTCAATCTCATCGACCGTTGTCTCGGCCCGGAAGGGCGGCATACCTATGTCTTCCGCAGCATGCTCGACAGCGGGGTCTTGACGCTCTTCAATTCGGATTGCCCGGTGAGCGACCCGAACCCGCTCCTGGGCATCCACGCCCTGGTCACGCGGCAGCGGCCCGACGGCACGCCCGAAGGCGGCTGGCATCCCGAGGAACGCATCTCCGTGGCCGAGGCCGTGCGCGGCTACACGCGCTCGCCCGCTCAGGCCTACGGCTGCGGAAACGAGCTGGGCGTGCTGGCTCCGGGCCTGCGCGCGGACCTCTGCGTTCTGGATCGCGACATCTATTCGCTGCCGTCTGCGGAAATTGCGGAATCAAAGGTGGATTTGACGGTTTTCGCCGGGGAGCCCGTGTTCGAACGTCCAGGTTCCTGATCGGGTTCATATCAATGAAATGCTTGAGGTCGCGGGGTGTTGCTCGCGGCCTTTTTTAATGCCGGGCGATTCGGCCGGGCATGCCGCGTTCGGGCCGACCACCCGAAACGCGGCATGGTTAGAGTGTGTATGGCTGAAGCTATTGGTCCGGCCGACTCCGGTGCGGATCAGGCTGTCCCGCGCGGGGGGGCGTCGGTCTGCGTGTCCATGGTGCGGGCGACGTGGAAGTCGTGCCGGATCGGCAGCGAGCCTTCCACCAGGGTGGCCGAATATTCGGCCCGCACTTCCAGGGCCTGCACGAATGCGATGTGATCCAGGTTTTCGTCGAGCAGGGCGAGCTTGTCGCCCTTTTGGATTCCTTGGGCCGTGCCCAGCCCGAACACGACTTCCCATTCCTGGCCGCGCCGGGCGAGCTTGTAGATGGGGCCGATGCCCCGGCTGCGGAGTCGGGCTTCCTCCCGGCCGGTAACCATGAAGGACAGGGCCAGAAGCGCGACGCTCACGGGCAGGAGGCCCGCCGCGACCCACCAGGCCTTGATGCCCAGCAGGCGCAGGAACAGGGAGTGGAAGCTGGCCCGGTAGGACGCCTCGTCGGCGAATACGGTCAGGGAGAGGGATTCGGCGTTCTGTCCAGGCGGCACGAGCCGTTCGTGCACCCAGAAGATGCGCTGGCCCGGCAGGCAGTCCGGCTCCACGTCGATGTCCGCCCTCCAGATCGTGCCGACCACTTCCTGAAAGCGGAAGGTCAGACCCTGCGTGTCGCCGGAAACCTCCATCAGGATGTTCGGATCGTAGGCCGCGTCCGTGGGACCGCTTGCGGTCTGCCCTCCGAGCACGGGGTCTTCCAGCTTTCCGGAGGCGTGGACCACGTCTCCGGGCAGCGCGCTGAACTCCGTGCTGGAGGTCAGCAGCCGGGAAACCGTGGCGTCGAGCACTGCCGCGGCCAGGATCAGCATCAGCGGCACGGCCAGAAGATTGAGTTTGCGGCGGGCGTTCATGCCGGTTTCCGATCAGGCGTCGCGGGCGGCCTTGCGGGCCTCCCGACGGGTGCGCAGCGCTCTGGTGAGCAAGGCCCCGCAGGCCAGTCCAAGCACGCAGCTCATGAAGAACATCAGGTATGCCATGGTTCAGCTCCCGTTAGATGTTGTCGAGAATGCCGCTCTCTTCGCCGCGCGCCGGAGCCGGGTCGCGGAAGCGCCGCGCCAGGAGCACCCCCCCGATGAGCGTGGGCAGGAACATGGGCACGTAACACTTGATGAAGGTGGCCGAAAGATTGTCCGGCTCGAGGTAGGCCAGCCAAAGGCAGAAGGTCAGCTCCACCAGGAGCAGCACGTCCATGCCCAGGAGCACCAGCTTCTGCCGGGTGTTGAAGCCCATGCTGGCTTCCTCGATGGCCTTGAAATCGGGTCCGATCATCTTGTTTCTCCTGGCGTTGTTTCGTCCCTTGATTGCCCGCCCGGAGCGGGAGGTGCTCCGGGCGGGTCGGAAGGGGCGAGGACTACTTCTTGGACAAGTCCTGCTTGGAGACGTTCATGACCTTGATGGCGTGCTTGGCATTGCCCTTCACGTCGTAGGCGATGCGCAGGATGTCGCCCGGCTCGGGCGGAATGCCGATCTTGGCGGCTGCCAGGTCGAAGGAACTCTCGATGCCGGTGGGGTTGCCGTAGTTCTTGTTCTCCGGGGTCTTCACCAGGTCGAATTCCTCGATCACCAGCGTCTGGGCGTCGATGCTCACGCAGCGTCCCTGGGCCACTTCCCCGGCCAGCGCCGTGGTGGCGAAGGCGGCCAGGAGCAGCAGGGTGGTGATGGTGGCGATGGTCTTTTTCATTTCGCTATTCTCCTTCTCTCGGTGCCGTGGCTAGGACTGGCGCTGCTTCTTCTCGCGCAGCTCTTGAATCGCGCCCTGGATCATGATCTTGCAGATGTACAGGCAGATCAGGCCGATGGTGGACAGGATCAGCGTGGCGGAGGCCGCGTTATACTTGTACTGCTTGAGGATGATGGAGATCATGCAGCAGAGCACCGCGATGCCGAAGGCGATGCGGATGCCGTAGCCCTTGGAGTACTTGGTGGCCACGGTGCCGATCTGCGCGCCGATGGCTGCGCCGGTGAGCATCACGAACACGGCCACGATTTCGATGCGGCCCTTCATGGCGTAGGTGAACGCGCCGTAGAGACCGGAGATCATGACTTCGAAGAGGTCGGTGCCGACGGAGACGTGGGTCGGCGCGCCGATCAGGTAGACCAGGGCGGGCATGCGCAGCAGGCCGCCGCCGATGCCCAGGAAGCCCGCCAGGATGCCGGTCATCAGGCTGACGAGGATGGGCAGCCAGGCCGAGCAGGTGATGCCCGCGCGCTGGAAGTGCATCATGGGCGGGATGTTGATCTTGTGCAGGGTCTTGTACCAGGTGATGCCCTCGGTGCCGTGCTCGCCGACGATGCCCTTCTTCTTGTTGGAAACGGCCTTGGCGTAGTCGTAGAAGACCATGAAGGCGATCAGGGCCAGGAAGCCGACGTAGACCCAGCGCACGACCGACCCGACAATGCCGAGTCGTTCGAGCTGCATGACGATCTGCGCGCCTATTTCAATGCCCACCATGGTTCCCACGAGCATGACGATGCCGAGCTTGTAGTCCACGTTGCCGAACTTGGAGTGCCGAATCGTGGAGATCATGGACTTGCCCGCGATGTGGGCCATGTCCGTGCCGATGGCGAAGGCCATGGGGAAGCCGAGGATGTTCAGGCCGGGCGTGACCATCCACGCGCCGCCCATGCCGAAGAATCCGCCGATGACGCCCACCGAGAAGCCGATGAGCACCAGGCCGGGCCAGAATACTTTCACGCCCGCGATGGGCATGTACATGTACAGGAATTCCATCTCTCTTCTCCTTTGTTGGCGCGGTCTAGTGTTCGACGATCTTGCGCGAGGTCAGGTCGAGGCCCGTGCGGCTCATGACGAAGTCCATGAGAAAGCCCAGCAGGGCGCCGTACATGGCCGTGAGCACCGTGGCCCAGAGCGCGAAGAGCACGATGTTGGTATTGTAAAGGTCCGCGAAGTAGAGCATCCATCCGGAAAGCACGCGGGTGTCGGCCACGACAACCAGTTCGCTTGCTCCGCCGCCCGCGGCCAGCGCGAGCCCGGGCAGCAGGGCCAACCCCAGGAGCGTCGCCAGTGTGAGCATCGTCTTTTTCATCGTCTTCCTCCTTTTTCCGTTTCCGTTCTTCCGGACTTCGCCGCCCGTCCGCCGGGCGCAGTCCGGTTTGCGTGCATGTTCGTCGCAGAGAAGAGAGCAACCAGCGTGCCGAGTGCGCGATTTTCGGAAGGGCTTCCCGATTGCGATGAAAAGTCGGAAAAAGTCAGGTGTGATAATGATTGACAGCTATCGCGAAATATCATTTCTCGTATGCGTGATCGGGAAAAACCGTCGTGTTGGAGAGTGGAGGGAATTTCGCGATGAATCTTTTCTTCCGTGATTTCAAGCTCAAGAAAAAGAGAAACAATGGGCTGGCGTCTGCGCGAAGCTCGCTGCGCTCGAAATTGCTCCTGACGCTGATTCCCCTCGCGGTTTTCATCGTCATGGTCACGGGCGCGGCCACGTATTCCTTCTCGCGAATGTTCCTGGAAACGGCCCAGGAGCGGGCCTTGACGGTCACGGCCTACGGCATGGCCCGCGAGCTGGAGAGCGCGCTGGAAAGCACGCGGCGAAGTCTGCTCTACGCCGCGGCCGGACCGCTCGACGAAGCCAGCATGCGCGATTTCCTGAAAAGATCGAACCACAGCGGCCGGATTCCGTTTCGCGAATTCGCGCTCATTTCTCCCATTCCGGGGCAGTCCATCTTTCTCGTGACCAGCGGAAACGACGTTTTCCGCATCAGCATGCCGGAAATCCCCTCCGCCGAGATGCTCTTCCGCCACAGCGGATCCAACATGGCCCTGCGGCCGGGCGACGCCTCCCTCACGGGCATCGAAAAGGCGGAGTATGTCCTGCCCCTGGGCAACAGCACGCGCAACAAGGTCTTCTCCCGCGTGATCCGCATGGTCTCCCCGGCCGTGGACCACGACGGGGCCTACGTGATGTTGTCCATCGACGCCATTTCCCTGCGCAACATCCTCTCCAAGGCCAACTCGGCGCGCTCTCCGCTCTGGTCCACCTCGCCCGTGTCCGACGCGCGCTTCTGCTTCCTCTTCGACCTCAGCGGCTGGATGCTTTTCCAATCCAACAGCCCGGACGAACCCGAAGCTCCGCTGATGACCAGCCTCGCGCGCGCGGGCATGGACGGAACACTGGGACGGCCCGGCCATCCGGAAGCCTTTCAGCCCGCAGCCGGGGTCGGCAGGTTCTGGAACATGCTTTCCGAGGTGCAGAAGGGGCACTACGGCGTCCTGCCGGACACGGAAGGCTTCGTCTCGGGCATCGGCGGAGCCTCGCGCCATTCCCTGGCCTACTGGCCCGTGACCTTCCGGAACCGCTACGACGCCGCTCCGGGGATCTACGGCGGGCTGGCCTTCATGGACTATTCGAGCCTTTCCCTGCGTGCGGGCTACAAGCAGGTGGACGTCATCTTCGTCATCTCCCTGGCGGCCACGGCCCTGCTCTCGCTGGCGATCTTCCTGGTCAGCCGCACCCTGACCCGGCCCCTGCGCCTTCTGGCCCGGCGGGTCCACGCCCTGCGCGAAAGCGGCACGCTCGAGCCGCTGAACCTGCGCCTGGGCGACAGCGAGACGAGCGCCGTGGCCGAGGCCATCAACAGCCTCGTGGATACGGTCCGGCGGCAGATGGACGAGATCCGGGCCAAGGACGAAGCCATTCTCATGGCTTCGCTCCAGGAGCGCGCCTGCCTGGACGACATGCTCGACGACCTGCCGCCGGGCACGCTCAACCATGTCATCCCGGAAATATTCGGCACGGGGCCGCGCATCGAGAAGCTCAAGTCGGAAATCCTCAAGGCTTCCGGCGTTTCCGCCGACGTGCTTCTCGAAGGCGAAACAGGAACGGGCAAGCAGCTCACGGCCGAGGCCATCCACAAGCACAGCGCCCGTTCGGAAGGGCCGTTCATCTCCATCAACTGCGGCGAGCTGGACGAGAACCTGCTGCTCGACTCCCTGTTCGGCCACGTCCGGGGGGCCTTCACCGAAGCGCGCAGCGACCGCAACGGCGCATTCGTCGAGGCCAACGGCGGCACGCTGTTCCTGGACGAGATCCAGTCCGCCTCGCCCAAGGTGCAGCAGGCGCTCCTGCGCGCGCTGGCCATGCGCGTTGTCCGGCCCCTGGGCAGCGACAAGGAGGTGGATGTGGATGTGCGCATCGTGGCCGCGTCCAACGTGAATCTCAACGAGCTGTCCGAAGCCGGGAAGTTTCGCAGCGACCTCTACTACCGTCTGCGGGTCTTGATGATCCGCACCCCGGCCCTGCGCGACCACCGAGAGAACATCCCCCGGCTGGCCCGTCATTTCATGGACCATGCCCAGGCCCTGACCGGACGCGGCCGCGTGGACCTCAGCCGGGGGGCCATGGAACGGCTGATGAATTACGACTGGCCGGGCAACGTGCGGGAGCTGCAAAACTGCATGATCATGACCGTAACCATGTGCGAGGGCGACGTGATCCAGGCCGCGGACCTGCTTCTGGAAGGGGCCTCGTCCCGTCGGGCGGAGAACGCCCTGGTCTACCTGGGCGGCGGCTCTCCTCCGGAACAGGCGCAAGCGTCTCCGGGCGCGCCGTTCGTCGGCGGAGCCGGGCGCGAAACCGGCGTCGCTCCGGGCCAGGAACCGCCTGCCGCGCCTGCTTCGCCTGTTCCGCAAGCGCCGTCCCCGCCGGGCCAGGCCGCTGCGGGCGGTCAGGCCGAGGCCGATAACCTTCCTCCCGCAGGGCTGAACGTCCGGCAGCTCCGCGCCTGGGCGCGAATCCTGGCCGAGGGCGAGATCAGCCGCTCCCGCTACGAGGAGCTTGCGGGCGGGGACGTGTCCTCGCGCACGGCCATCAACGACTTGCAGGATCTGGTGGACAGGGGCGTCTTGCGCAAGGTCGGGCGCGGCCCGGCCACCCGCTACGTGGTCGCGTCCGGCAGACGCGGCAGGGCTTGATCCCTTCGGGAGGCGGCATGGACTTTTTCGGTCTTCTGGAGCGGCGCCGCAACAGGCGGCGTCAGGCGCGGGAAAAGGCCCTCGAAGGCTTTCGCAGGCGCTACGTGAGCTTTCTGGAACTGCTCGAATCGAACTCGAACCTGCTCGGCATCATCGGCGACATGGAGGAAAAGCTGCGCGGGGACGAGCTGTTCGGCATGTCCTACGTGCGCTCGCGGGCGACGCGCGCCCTGTTCCACGCCCAGCGCATGGCCCGCAGCTACGACGTGCTCTCCGGCGGCATGGGCGGGGCGGTCCTCGACGCCCTGGAAGGCATTCGCGGGCGCATTCTGGCGCTGCTGGAGGACAAGGTCGGCGAGGAGCCCACGGAGCTGGTCCTGCCCTTCGAGCGCGCCGGCAAGGACATGCTCGACTTCGTGGGCGGCAAGAGCGCGCACCTGGGCGAAATGGTCCGGGCGGGAACTCCGGTCCCGCCGGGCTTCGCCGTGACGACGGCTGCGTTCCGGGCGCTTCTGGCCGCGCCGCTGCCCGGAGGCGGGGAGCTGCGCGCCGAAATCCGCCGCCACCTGCTGGCGGTGGACCCGGCCCGGCCCCAGTCCGTGAACGAGGCCGCCGACGAAATCGCGGCCCTGTTTGCGCAGGTGCCCCTGCCTGCCCGGATAGCCGAGTCCCTGGACCGTGCCTGCGCGGAGCTGGAATCCACAACGGGCGGGCCGGTGCTTCTGGCGTTTCGGTCCAGCGCCGTGGGCGAGGACAGCGAGCTGAGCTTTGCGGGACAGTATCTTACGTTGCTCGGCGTGCGCCGCGAGGATGCGGGCCGGGCCTGGCTGCGCGTGGCCGCCAGCCTGTTCAGCCCCCACGCCCTGACCTACCGCCTGCACAAGGGCGTGCCCTTCGAGGATACGGCCATGGCCGTGGCCTGTCTGGTCATGGTCCCTTCCGTTTGCAGCGGCGTGCTCTACACGCGCCACCCCTACGAGCCCTTGGACCCGCGCCTGCGGGTGGACGGGGTCTGGGGGCTGGGACCGTATGCCGTGGACGGCGTGGTCGAGCCGGACGCCTGGCTGGTGGAGCGCGATCCCCTGCGCGTTTCCGAATTCGCCGCCGGCGACAAGCACGCCCGGCTGGTGCTCGGCCCGGACGGCGCTCCGCAGGAGGAGTCCGTTTCCGGCGAGGAGCGCCTTCGCCCCTGTCTGGAAAATTCCGTGGTGCTGGAGCTGTGCCGCCTGGGACTGGAACTGGAAAGGCGTTTCGGCGCGCCCCAGGATATCGAGTGGGCCATGCACCCGGACGGACGGATTCTGATCCTGCAATCGCGGCCGCTGCGCGCGGGCGGCGGGGGCATGGCGGCCTCGCCGCCCGTGCCCGGACGTGAAGTGCTGCTCTCCGGCGGGCGCACGGCCTGCCCCGGCGTGGGCTGCGGCGTGGTCCGCAGGGTTCGCGAGGGCGACGACCTGCTCGATTTCCCGGAAGGGGGGGTGCTCGTGGCCGAACGCTCCTCGCCGGGCTACGTGCTCGTCTTTCAGCGCGCCCAGGCCGTGGTCACGGACGCGGGCAGCGTCACCGGTCACATGGCCTCGCTCTGCCGCGAGTTCGATCTGCCCGCCGTTCTCGGCATGAAGGGGGCCGTCCGGACCCTGCGGGACGGCATGGAGGTCACGGTGGACGCGTTTTCCGGCCGGGTCTACGCGGGCCGCGTGGACGAGCTGCTGGCGCTGCGCCGCGAACGCGCCGTGCTGATGACGGGTTCGCCCGTGCACGAAACCTTGCGCGCCCTGGCCGAGCTGATCACGCCCCTGCATCTGACCAACCCCAAGGCGCCGGAATTCGGGCCGCAGGGCTGCACGAGCCTGCACGACGTGATGCGGCTGATCCATGAACGCTCCTACGAGCGGATGTTCCTGGTCAGCGACCAGGCTTCGGATGTTTCAGGCCTGTCCGTGAAGCTGGCCGCGCAGCTGCCCCTGGACCTGCACGTCATCGACCTGGGCGGCGGCCTGGACGACCCGGACGTGTCCGACGTCGTGACGGTCGAGCAGGTCACGTCCGCGCCGTTCAAGGCGCTCCTCGCGGGCATGCTCGACGGCAACCTGCGGGGCGGAGAGCCCCGGCCCGTGAGTCTGTCGGGCTTTCTCTCCGTGATGAGCAGCCAGCTCCTGACCCCGCCGGAAGCGGGCGGGCAGCGCTTCGGCGACCGCAGCTACGCCATCGTCTCGGACAAGTACCTGAACTTCAGCTCGCGCGTGGGGTATCATTACTCCATTCTGGACGCCTACGCCGGGCAGAACGTGAACAAGAACTACGTCAGCTTCGAGTTCAAGGGCGGCGCCGCGGCCGAGGAGCTGCGCGTGCGCCGGGTCCGGGCCATAGCCCGCATCCTGGGCGTTCTCGGATTCGTGACGGAAACGCGGGGGGACCGGGTCGTGGCCCGGCTGCTCAAGCGCGAGCGCGGAGAAATCCTGGATCGGCTCGAGGCGGTGGGCAGGCTGCTGATCTTCACGCGGCAGATGGACATGCTCATGACCAGCGAGGCCCGCGTGGACCTGCTGGCCGAGAGCTTCCTGAACGGGGACTACCATTGCTCCGGCCTGCGCGGCCCGTGCCCGGAGGAGCGTCCCGGCGGCGAGTCTTAAAGCAGGCGGCGCAGGGCCTGGGCGCGTTCGACCACGGACTCGATGCGCGCCGCGATTTCGTCGGGCTCCACGGGCTTGAGCAGATAATCGCTGACGCCCTCGCCCGCGAGGTCCGCGGGAAGTTCCGGCAGGGCGTGCCCCGTGAGCACGATGACCTCGGTTTCCACTCCGGCGGCGCGCAGCCCGCGCAGCACGTCCAGCCCGGAATCCTCGCCGAGGCGCATGTCCAGCAGCACCGCGTCGAAGGTCTCCTCGGCCACGGCCAGCAGAGCCTCGGCCGCCGTGGCCGCTCCCCGCGCCTCGATGCCCTTGAGCTTCAGGATCTTGATCATGATCGACCGGAAGCGGTCCTCGTCGTCCACGAGCAGCACCTTGGGCCGGTTCGTTTCGCTCATGCGGTGTTCTCCTTATCCCCTATGCCGGGACGATTCCCGATGTTTCACCATGCGACGGGCCGCTGCGGAACGCAAGGGGATGAGAATGGGCCTACTCCGAGGACAGCGCCGCGACCGGGTCGAGCCGGGCGGCCTTGCGCGCGGGCAGGTATCCGAAGAGCAGCCCGGTGCCCACGGAACAGAGGAAGGCCAGCACCGCAGGGGCCGTGGAGAAGGCCACGTTCGCGCCCATGAGCTTCGCGACCAGGGCCGTGGCGAAACCGAGGCCTACGCCGATGATTCCTCCTGCGCCGCAGACCACGAGCGCTTCGGTGTTGAACTGGAGCATGATGTCGCGCATGCGCGCGCCCGTGGCCATGCGGATTCCGATTTCCCGCGTGCGTTCCGTGACGCTCACGAGCATGATGTTCATGACCCCGATGCCGCCCACGAGCAGGGAAATGGCCGCCACCGTGCCGAGCAGCATGGTCAGGGTGTTCTGGGTCGCCTCGGCCATGGCCATGAGCGAGGCCGTGTTGCGCAGCTGGAAGTCCTCGGTGCGGTGCCGCTTGAGCAGCAGGCTGCGCACGGCCTCCTGCGTCTCGGCGATGCGGTCCTTGTCCTTGACCTTGATCATCAGATGGCCCACGTAGTGCTGGCCGAAGAGCCGCATGAACCCGGTGGTGATGGGCAGCAGGACCACGTCGTCCTGGTCCGAGCCCATGGCGTTGGCGCCTTGTTCCGCGAGCACGCCGATGACCTCGAAGGGCACGTTCTTGAGCAGCACGTACTTTCCGATGGGACTTTCCCCGCCGGGGAAGAGGTTTTTCTTCACGGTGTTGCCCAGAACCACCACGGGGGCGTAGCCCTTGAGATCTTCCCCGGTGAAGAAGGTTCCCTCGGCCAGGCTCCATTCCTTGATGTCGAGGAAGGAAGGCCAGACGCCGTTCAGGGAGGTCTGGTAGTCGATGTTCCGGTAGCGCACGGTCTGCTGCGAGCTGCGCTCCGGCGTGACGGATTCCACGTTATCCACGTCCCGGACGGCCTCGGCGTCGCCCGTGGTCAGGGTCACGATTTCGCCTGAGGGGCGCATTCCGGGCGCGCCAGGCATGACGATCATCAGCCGCGTGCCCATGGACTCGATGCGCTTCATGACCGATTCCTTGCTGCCGTTGCCCACGGCGAGCATGGCCACCACAGCGCCCACGCCGATGACCACGCCGAGCAGGGTCAGGGCCGTGCGGAAGATGTTCGCCCGCAGCGAGCGCCAGGCCATCTTCACGGCTTCCATGCTCTGGGCGGTCATGGCGCTGCGTTCGGACCCGCCCGGAGGGGCCGGGGGGCGGCCAGCGTCATCCGCGCCTGTCCCGCCCCGCCGTTCGTCGGAAAGAATCCTTCCGTCGCTTATGGCGACGGTGCGCTCCGCATGCTCGGCCACGGAGGCGTCGTGCGTGATCAGGATGATGGTCCGGCCCTGGGCGTGCAGCTCCTTGAGCAGGGCCAGGACTTCCTGGCCGCTCTTGCTGTCCAGCGCGCCTGTGGGCTCGTCCGCCAGGATCACGGCCGCGTCGTTCATCAGGGCGCGGGCGATGGACACGCGCTGCTGCTGGCCGCCGGAAAGCTCGCCCGGCCTGTGGTCCGCGCGATCGCCCAGGCCCAGGGAGGCCAGCAGCGCATGGGCGCGCCTGCTGCGGTCAGCCTTGCCGAGACCGGCGTAGATCGCCGGGATTTCCACGTTTTCAGACGCGGTTGCCGTGGCGAGCAGGTTGTAGCGCTGGAACACGAACCCGAAGGTGTCGCGCCGCAGCGCGGCCAGCTCGTCCGGGTCCAGGGCGGCAACGTCGCGGCCCTGCACGCGGTAGGTTCCCTCGCTGGGCCGGTCCAGGCAGCCGAGGATGTTCATCAGCGTGGATTTTCCCGACCCGGACGTGCCCATGACGGCCACGAACTCGCCGCGTTCCACGCTCAGGGAAACGTTGTCCAGCGCGCGCAGCACCTGGCTTCCGAATCCGTAGATCCGGCTGACCCCGCGCAGCTCGATCAGCGGCGGTTTACCTGATCCGTTCATATCTTCGGTCCCATCATGCCCGGAGGGCCTTGTTCCTTCGGCTGCGCGGCATCCGCTTCCGCGTTCTGCCCGGTGACGATCAGGTCGCCTTCCTGCGCGCCGGAGACGATTTCCGCCTCGGTGCGGCCTTCCACGCCGACCTGGACCTCGGACAGCCGCACCTTGCCGTCGCGCAGCAGCGGCAGGTAGGTCTTGCCGTCCTGCTGCCTGAGCGCGGAAACCGGAGCCGTGAGCGCGTTCCTGGCCTCGCTGATGACGAAGAAGACCTGGGCGGTCATTTCGGTCATGAGCACCCCGTCGTCGTTGGGCACGTCGATGAGAACGTAATAGAGGACCACGTCGTTTTCCGTTTCCGGAGTGGGCTTGACCTGCCGGACCGTGCCCTGCCAGCGGCGGTCGGGCAGGCCCAGGGTGGTGAACCAGGCGGTCATGCCGGGTCTGATCTTGACCACGTCGGCCTCGGTGACCTCGGCTTCCACGGTCATGGTCTGCACGTCCGCGATGCGCAGGATTTCAGGCGCGGACTGGTTGGCGTTCAGGGTTTCGCCCTCCAGCGCGGTCTGGTCGATGACCGTGCCGGACATGGGCGCGTAGATGCGGGTGTATTCAAGGTTGGTCTGGGCGCTGGAAAGGCTCGACTCCGCCTTGCGGATCTGGGCCTTGAGCGCGTTGATCTTGGCCTCGGCCACGCGCAGCTCGCTCCGGGAGGTGTCCAGGTCGCTCTGGCTCACGGCGTCCGCCTCGCGCAGCTTGGCGTTGCGCTTGTACTGGAGCTGGGCCAGTTCCAGCTCGGCCTGCTCCTGGGCCACCTGGGCGTTGAGATTGGCCAGCTCGGCCTTGTCCCCTTCCACCTGCGCCCGGTAGGTCGAGTCGTCGATGACGGCCAGGAGCTGTCCCTTTTCCACATGGTCGCCGATGTCCACGAGAACCTGCTTGAGCTGTCCGCTGACCTGCGCGCCCACGTCCACGTAGTCCTTGGGCTGGAGCGATCCGAGACAGGTCACGGTGTTTTCCACGTCTCCCCGGCTGACCGGGATCGTCTCCCATTGCGGGGCGTCCGCTCCCGGCCGGAAGCCGAAGCCGAAGCCCGCGGCCGCAGCCAGCAGGAGCGCGGCGAATGCGCCGAGGCGAAGCCTTTTCTTTTGCGTCTTGGTCATCTTGTCTCCGGAAATCCGTCCGGCGGGGAGCCGGGGTGGCGTGCAAGCGTGGTTGTCATGCCGTCTTGAACGAAGGTTGCGCCGCATTCCGTCGTGAGCGGCGCGACGAATTCTCCGCGACGGAATCATCGCGGCGGGGCGTATCAGGGGAGAACGCGACCCGGTGAGGCAGTCCGCAGGCTGGCAGGAACGGGCGCATTGGATTATCATCGGGCTGCCGTTTTGCGGGGGCGCACGGAGCGCGCCCCGGCGGCCTGGAACCGGAGTGAAATGCCGAGCGGATTGCAGCAGCGCGCCCCGCGGACCGACCCCGATCTGGAGTTCGTCCGCCGCGTGGCCCAGGGAGACGGCGCGGCCTGCGCCGAACTTGTGGACCGGCACCTTGGCCGGATCACGGCCTTTGCCGCGCGCATGCTCGGCGAGCGCGCCGAGGCCGAGGAGGTGGCGCAGGAGGTCTTCTTGCGGGTCTGGAAGCACGCGGACAATTGGGAACCGGGACGTGCCCTGTTCAGCACCTGGCTGCACAAGGTGGCCTTGAACCTCTGCTACGACAGGCTGCGCCGCAGGCGGGAAACGGCCCTGCCCGAGGGCTTCGAGCCGGAAGGCCGCGAGGACTCGCCCGAAACGGCCCTGCGCCGCAAGCAGCGCTCCCACCGCGTGGCCCGCGCGGTGGCCTCCCTGCCGGAGCGGCAGCGGGCGGCCATTGCGCTCTGCCATTACCAGGAGCTGGGCAACATCGAGGCCGCCGGGATCATGAACGTGTCCGTGGAGGCCCTGGAATCGCTGCTCGCGCGGGGCAGGCGCAGGCTGCGGGAATTGCTTGAGGAGGAATACTCCTCGATGGCGTCGGATTGATGCGCGGGCGGCGCAGGGAACGCGCCGCCAAACGATATGGAGGGAGCCATGAACGGACCGATGACCAGAAACAGGTTGGCCAGAATCCTGGAAGCCTACGGCGGGAACCCCAGCCGCTGGCCCGAAGCGGAGCGCGCCGCGGCTCTGGCGCTGCTCGAGTCGCTGCCCGACGCGCAACAGCTCCGGGAGCAGGCCCTGAGGCTTGATCTGCTCCTGGACGCCTCTCCGGAAACGGAGCCGAGCCCGGAACTGCGGACCGCGGTGCTGTCGGCGCGGCCGCGCCGGAGCGCTCCGCGCTTCAGGCTGCTGCCCTGGCGCGACCGGATCGCCGACCTTTTCGGCGAGATCGTCCCCGGCCTTCCGGCAAGACGCATGGCCGCGACGGTGCTGGCCGCGTCCTTCCTCTGCGGCGCGGCCCTGGGGGCGTTCGGCGGCAATCCGGACGCGACCGCGGCGGCCAACGGCGAGTATTGGCCCGGAGCCTACATCGCCTCAATCTATCAAAGCTATTGAGGCGGGATGGACATGGCCGAAAAACGTCGCACTCTGACAGGCTATCTGCTGATCGGCTCCCTGGCCGTGAACCTGCTCCTGGGAGGATACTTCATCGCCGGGCTGCTGCGGCACCCCTTCCATCCGCCGAATCCTTTTGTCGGGCTGCCCAACCCGCACCAGATTTCCGCCGTGCTGCCCGAAGACAGCAGGCCCTTGATCCGCTCCGTTCTGGATGTTCACGAAGGCGAGGTGCGGACCGCCATGACGCGTCTCTTCACGACGCAGAAGCAGGTGGCCGCAGCCATGCGGGCCGAGCCGTTCGATCCGGACCGCCTGCGCGCGGTCCTGGACGAGTATTCCGCGCGGCAGATGGATTTGATCGTCGCGCACCAGCATACCGTGGCGGACCTCGTGGGCAGGCTGGACGCGCAGGGCAGGGCGAACGTGGCCGAGCTGCTCAAGCTTCCGCCGCCGCCGAAGAATTTCAAAGGCAAGTTTCCTCCTCCGCCGCCCCAGGATTAAGCATACTTGAGACGCCCCGACCGACGGGGCGTCTTTTTTTGCGCGTTCGACTCCATGAAACACATTGCGCGCAGCGCAGAACCAACGCGGAGGAAAACGAAATGAGAATTGGAAAACGTGTCGGCGCGGCCATGCTGCCGCTGATCTTGGCGACGGGTCTGTTCCTGTTGGCTCCGGCGGCCTTGGCGGGGCAGGGCGGGCCGGAAGGACCCGGCGGACACGGTCCTGGTTTCGGGCCCGGCATCGCCGTGGAGAAGATCGACGCGGACAGCGACGGTCGGATCAGCCAGGACGAGATCAGCGCCTACGCGGCCCGGCAGGCCACGGAAATCGACACGGACAAGAACGGCAAGGTCAGTATCAAGGAATTGCGCGATCTTGAGGAGCGTCGCCGCGAGGCCATGCTGGAAAAGCGGTACCGCGCCATGGACAAGAACAATGACGGCGTGGTCAGCGTGGAGGAATACGAGCAGGCGCTGAAGGCGCGGTTCGAGTTTGTTCCGGCGGGTCGCGGCGGTCCCGGCGACATGCCCCCCCGGCAGTAAGCAGGGGAGGATGGCCTTGATGCGGGCGGCGATGGGGAGAAACCCCGTCAGCCGCCCTTTTTTCGCGTCGATCCGCCGTCCGTCGTCGAAGCGTCCGCAGACGCGGTTTCGGGCGGGCGGGCGTTTCGGGGAGGGGCGGACTCGTTGGCGGGGAAGGCGACGGTGATCACGGTGCCGCGCCGGTCCCCGGTACGCACGGTGATGGTCGCCCCGTGCGTCCGGGCGATGAGCGCGGCGGAGTACGTGCCCAGTCCGGTGCCGTCCTCCTTGCCGTGGGTGACGTACTTTTCGAAAAAGCGGCTGCGCACGGGCGCGGGCACGGGAAGGGCGTTGCGGATGGAGATGCGCGTGCGCGTTCCCCGCCGGATATGGACCTCCACCGCGTCGCCGGGCCGGGATGCCTCGATGCCGTTGACCAGCAGGTTCCGGAACATGGTGCAGAGCAGCCCTTCCTCGCCTTCCAGCAACAATTGCTCCGTGCCCTGGACCTCGCGTCCGTCCAGGCGCATGCCCAGGCGCACCTTGCGCTGGAGCAGCAGGGGGCGCAGCTCGTCCTCCAGCCCGCAGAGCAGCTGCACCGCGTCCACGCGCCCGGCCCGCAGGCGGTAGATGCCCTTTTCCATCTTGAAGAGGTCGAGCTGGTGCCGGATCATGTCCAGCATGCGGTAGCCCGCCGCCTCGATGCGGTGCAGGCATTCCCGGTGCTCGTCCGTGAGCCCGCCCAGGCGCAGCATCAGCTCCGGATAGCCGATCACGAGGTTGAGCGAGGATTTCAGGTCGTGGCTGTTGATGCGCTCGACCTCCTCGCGGATCATCTCCGCCTCGCGCCGCACGCGGACCTCCTCGGCCAGGCGGCGGTTCTTCACGGCCAGTTCGGCGCGCTTGGCCTCCAGCTGATGCGTGCGCGTGGCCACCATCTGCTCCAGAAGCTCGCGGTGCGAGCGCAGCCACTGGTCGCGCTTTTCCACCTCTTCGAGCATGGCGTTGAACATGCCCACCAGCGCGCCGATCTCGTCGTCCGCGGCGTAGCGCACCCGCTCGGAATAGTCCTTGCCGTCGGCGATGGCGTTCATGGCTCCGTGCAGCCGTTGCAGGGGCGTGGTGATGCGCCGCTGGAAAAAGCGGATCAGCAGCGTGCTCAGGCCCAGGGCGGCCAGGAGGATGGGCACGGAAACGGCGAGCTGCCTTGCCAGGATCGACCACTGGCCGTCCAGGCTGCATCCGAGGGTCAACTGGCCGGAACTTTCCCGGCCGGAGCGGATCACGCGGCGGACCAGGAGATCGGAAAAGGACAGCTCGTGTCCGTCCGAAAGGGGCGGATTCTCTGCCTTGCCGGGCGCGCGGATTTCCGGGGGGAGCGTCCCGTAGGAGGCGAAGAGCGCGCCTTCGGAGTCGCGCACCGCAGCCCAGGTGATGTGGGGCACGAGGCGCAGGGCCGCGAGATTTTCCGAGGCGGTCTGCGGGTCGTGGAAGTCCAGGGCCGCCGCCGTGGACGCGGCCATGATCTCTGCCAGGGCCTGGGTTTTCTGGAGCGTGTCGGTGCGGTAGCCGTGCATCTGGAAGAGCGTGTTCAGGGCCAGGGCCAGGATCAGGGCCAGGCCGGTCACGCCGAGGACGACCGCGCCCAGCTTGCGGCCCAGGGGCATGCGCGCGAAGCGGTTCATGGCCGGGCCTCCGGTCCGGCGTCCGCCGTGGCCTCGACCTCCGCCCGCTGGTTCGCGCCGTGCTCGGCCCCGCGCACGATGGCCAGCTCCAGCAGCCGGGCGCTCAGTCCGAGGCCCGCGCGCGAGGCGGCCGCGGGATTGGCCAGCAGGCGCAGGCGGCTGCCCGACGGAATGAAGCTGATGATGCCTCCCAGGTCCGCGAAGGCGCTGTTTTCGCCCACGGTGAGCACGGGCCGACCGCCGATTTGTTGCAGGACGGCCGCGGCCTCGCGGGGGTTATCGGTGTTCAGGTAGAGCACCTGGCAGTCTTCGGCGGGCCAGGCCACGAGCCGGAAGCGGGCGGGGTCCGCGTCCCGAAACCAGGGGCGCAGGGGAGCCGGGTTTGCCGCGGCGATGACAAAGGGCCGGCCCGGAGCGGGCCGGGCCGCCTCGGGCCAATGCACGTACTTGACGATGCGCTGGAGAAAGAGCGCCCGAAGCTGTTCGGGAGCCATGGCAGGACCGGCCCAGGCCGGAGCGCAGCAGAGCAGCGCGAGCAGGACGGCGACCAGACTCTTGCTCAGAAATCCCATGTGACCCTCAGCGTGGCCGACGAGTCTTCCTCAAGCAGGCCGAAGCCCTCCTGCGCGCCCAGAAGGTTCTTGCCGATCAGCGCCAGGCGCAGGTTTTCGGATATGCGCCAGGAAAGGGCCGCGTCCAGGTTGAAGCCTTCGGAGGGGGGGCCGGGCGGGTCGTCCTGGTAATAGAGCGTGGCGTCCAGGTTCAGGCTGGAGCTGAGCCGGGTCAGGGCCTGAAGCCGCGCCTCCAGGGATTCGTCGTCGAGAACCTGGTTGTCCCCGCGCGGCTCGACCCAGCCGCCGTTGAAGTCCTGGGCGATCCAGGCCAGGGAGGGGCGCAGGGTCAGAAAGGACAGGGCGTTCCATTCCAGGGCCGCCTCCATGCCCCAGGTGTGGCCGTCGAGCACGTTGGCCAGGGTGGCTTCCGTGGCGGCGTTGGAGAGGTCGATCCCGACGAGATCGTGATAATCGTTGTAGAAGAGGGAGATGTCCAGGTCGAGGTCCGCTGCCAGTCCGCTGCGCCAGCCCGCCTCCCAGGTCACGAGTTCCTCGGACCGGAGATCCTCGGATTCGTGCACGCGGATGTTGCGTCCGTCGTAGCGGACTTCGTAGTTGCCGCCGCGCCGCCAGTTTTCCGGGGAACGCACCGACCGGGACAGCGCGGCCCAGAGTACGTCCTCGCCGAGGCGCCAGCTCATGCGCACCGTGGGCTGAAGTTCCAGGCCCGCGCCGGAGCCGTCCAGCTTGAGTCCGAACACGAGCTGGAGCCGGTCGTCCAGCAGGCCGATCTGGTCCTGGCCGAAGGCGCTCCACTGCGTGGCGGAAAGGGACGGCTCGTCCGTGCTGATGAAGTCGCCGCTCTCGACCTCGTCCCAGATGTGCCGGACTCCCGCCCCCCACATCAGGCTGTGGACGCCCAGGGGGGAGGCCAGGTGCTGCGCCTCCGCGTCCAGAACGTGGACCCTGGCTTCCAGGCCGCCGAGGGTTTCCAGGGCGCTGGTGTAGGAGCTGCGGACCTTCCAGCCCGAATTGAGTCCCGTGGCCCGGTCCCAGACGAACTGGGCGTAGCCGCTGTCGTTCTCTCTGGTCTGGGTGAATCCGTCCTGGTTCAGCGCCCCGAAGTGTTCCTCCACGGCCGAGGCGGTGTACGCGGCCTGGATCGAGTATTCGTCCGTGGGCGCGCCGGTCCAGTCCGCGCGGGCGGACGCCGAGGCCCGCCGCCATTGGCGGGAGCCGCCCTGTCCGGGGCCGGGGCCGGGCCGGGTGAAGCCGCTGCCGTCCACGTAGCTCCCGCCCATTCCCACGCGCCAGGCCAGATCGCTGGCCGCGTCGGCTGTGGCGTTGCCGTCCGTCGCCCCTCCTTGCCCGGACCCGCCCAGGCGCAGCGTCTGCCCGGCGTCGCCGTTGCTGCCCACGCTGCTGACCCCGTGCACGCCCTGGGTTTCCGAGGCGCGCTTGGTCACGATGCTGACCACGCCGTTGAAGGAGTCCAGGCCCCAGAGGCTGGTGCCCGGCCCGCGCACGACCTCGATGCGGGCGATGTCGTCCAGGGGGATGTCCAGGCTGGACCAGAACACGCCGGAGTAGGTGGGGGAGGTCACGGGGCGGCCGTCCAGGAGCACGAGAAGGTTGTTCGAGAGCATCCCGTTGAAGCCTCGGGCGCCCACGGCCCATTTGTCCGCGTCCGTGTGGGAGACGTGCAGGCCCGGCACGAGCCGGAGCACGTCCGGGACGGAAAGCGCGCCGGAACGGCGGATGTCCTCCTCGTCGAACACGCTCACGGCGGCGGCCACCCTGTTCAGCGGTTCCGGGCGGCGCATGGCCGAGACGACCTCCACCTGAAGAAGATCTTCGAGGTCCAGGTCGTCGCAGGAAGAATCCTCCGCCCGTGCGGACGGGGCGGCCAGAAGCAGACAGGCCAGAAGCAGAAAGGCCAGAAGCAAGCCGCACGCAAGCGGGACCGCAGGAAAGCGGGCAAGGGGAAAGAGGCGGGGCGGCTCCGGCCTCACCGCACCTCCTCCGGCAGGGCGAGCAGGTAGCCCCGGCCCCGGATGGTCTTGATGCTGACGGCCTCGCCGAGCTTCTTGCGCAGATTGCTCATGTGCACGTTGAGCACGTAGTCGTCGAAATCCGGACCCCGGCCCAGGGCGCGGCTCATGAGCGCCTCGCGTTCCACGACCATGCCCGCGCTCTGGAGCAGCAGCTCCAGGATGCAGAACTCGGCGGCGGTGAGGCGCAGGGGGCAGCCGTCGAGCACGGCGCTCTGGGCTCCGGGCACCAGCTCCAGCGTGCCCAGGCTGAGCCTCTCGGCGGGTCTGGATTTGCCTCCCGCCGTTTCGGACGTGCGCACGCTGCGGCGCAGGACCGCGCGGATGCGCGCCACCAGCTCGCGCAGGGGGAAGGGCTTGGGCACGTAGTCGTCCGCGCCCATTTCCAGACCCACGACCCGGTCGATCTCCTCGCTGCGTCCGGTGAGCATGATCACGGGCAGGGAGGACTCCGTGCGGATCTTGGTCAGCACGTCGAAGCCGTTCTGGTCCGGAAGCATCACGTCCAGCACGGCCAGCGCGTACTCCTCGCGGCGCAGTTTGCGCAGTCCTGCGGCCGCAGTGTGGGCCATGTCCAGGCTGAAGCCTTCGGACTTGAGGTAATTCTCAAGCAGTCCGCAGAGTTCCGTGTCGTCGTCGATGATCAGAATGCGGTCCATACCATTCCCTTTTTCAGTCAACATATACGTTTCGCAGTGCTGTAAAAACAAAAACACCCTCAATTAGTCTCAATCAACATTAAGAATCATTGAGACAAAGAGAGGAGAACCGTTTCGCCCTCGGGTGCAACATGTATCCCCCATGAACGCAGCGACCTCCTGCTGCGTATACGTGGGCAGAAGGGACTTCCGTCGGATGCGGAAGACTCGAATGCAAGGATGCATACATCATCAAGGAGGACGACATGTCTCTGGTAGTCAACAACAACCTCATGGCCAACTCGGCGTCGCGGTATCTTACGGATGCTTACAGCGCGCTGAGTTCCTCGACCGAGAAGCTCTCCTCGGGCCTGCGCATCAACTCCGCCTCGGACGACGCGGCGGGGCTCGCGGTGCGCGAGCTGATGCGCTCGGACATCTCCACCCTCAGCCAGGGCGTGCGCAACGCCAACGACGGCATCTCCATGATCCAGACCGCGGACGGCTCCCTCTCGGTGGTCGACGAGAAGCTCATCCGCATGAAGGAACTCGCCGAGCAGGCCGCCACGGGCACGTACACCTCGTCGCAGCGCATGATCATCGATTCGGAATACCAGGCCATGGCCTCGGAAATCACCCGGATCGCCTACTCCACGGACTTCAACGGCATCTACCTGCTCAACGGCAACCTTTCCGCAGACGGGCTGACCGTGCATTTCGGCACGGGCAACGACTCCGCCGAGGACAAGTACGCCGTGGTCATCGGCAACTGCACCGCCTCCGCCCTGGGCATCGGCAACTCCAGCACCAAGAATGCCGGGTACACCGTCTCCACCCAGGCCCAGGCCCAGGCCGCCCTGGAAGCCCTGGACGCGGCCATCACCTCCAAGGACAACATCCGCGCCAATCTGGGCGCCATGGAAAACCGCCTCTCCGCCACCATCACCAACCTGGAGATCCAGGCCGAGAACCTGCAAGCCGCCGAGTCCCGCATCTCCGACGTGGACGTGGCCACGGAGATGACCAACTACACCAAGCAGCAGATCATCACCCAGTCGGCAGTGGCCATGCTCTCCCAGGCCAACTCCCTGCCGCAGATGGCGCTCTCGCTCATCGGCGGCTAGCTCCCGGACGCTCCGCGGCGGGCTTCCCCAAGCCAACCGCCGCGACTCCTTAGTCACCAGAGGCCCGGCTTCCCCCGGGCCTCTCCTTTTTGCCCGGCGGGAAATTCCTGCCTTCCCCGGCCAGGGAAGATTTTTCCCCCGCGCAAAACCGCAGCAAGACATGGCCCGAATCAGGCCGTTGAAGCTGTTTTTTCATCAAGATCGACGAATGCAGCTTGATGTTGACATGCAAAGCTTTGTCTTAGCTTTGTGAACAGCGAATACAAGTGAACGAAAGCAAATTTTCTTTAACTATCCATTAACATGCATCGGAATCAAGGTTGCTTCTGTCTTCCTGTCAGGAGGGCGCAATGCAACAGATCGCCAAAAACGAATTGTATTGGAAGACGAAGAGTGCAGATACGGCGCTTTTCGAGAAGTACACCGATCATATAAGGCGCTGCATAGCTTCTTTTTATAGATCGGTCGGTCGCAGCTACTCCCAAAACGAAATAGACGAGGTCTTTCAGGAAGCGGCCTGCAAGATCATCAGGAACGGATATGCGCTTCGGCACGATGCCCTGCGCAGCTCCATGCCCACCTGGCTCGGACTCATCGCCCGCACCACGGCCATCGATCATCTGCGCAAGAGCCGGGAAACGGTGGACCTCGACGTGGAGCTGCTCGCCGTGGACGAGGATTTCGACGCGGCGCTGGAGCCGCTGCCCATCCCGCCGGGCGTGCTCACGGACCGCCAGCGCGAGGTTCTGGATCTCTATTTCTGCGAGGGCCTGGAAGCCGCTGAAATCGGCGAGCGCCTCGGCATCGAGCCGCGCACGGCCCGGAGCATCAAGCACCAGGCGCTCAAGCGTCTGCGCCGCCGGATGCGGCTGGACGCCGGATTCAACGAACGGATCAATTCGGGGAGGCGGTTCTCATGAGCCTGGAAGCCATCATCAGCAGCACGACGAACACCACGACGGTCGCGGACGGCAGCAGCTCGACCCTGGACTCGGACGCCTTTCTCCAGCTTCTGCTTACGGAGATCGAATACCAGGATCCGCTCGATCCCATGGACAACACCGAATACGTGGCGCAGCTCGCCCAGCTTTCCTCGCTGGAGCAGCTGACGAGCATCTCCTCCGGCATGGACGACGTGCTCGAAGCCGTCGGCCAGCAGACCTCGACCACGGCCCTGTTCTACCTCGGCGCCACGGTGGAGGCCGAGGGAGACAGCATCACCCTGGAGGACGGCGAGGCCGAGACCATGACCTTCATCCTCGCAGACGACGCCTCCTCGGTCACGGCCAACGTCTACGGCTCGGACGGAAGCATCGTCAGCTCGGTCCTGCTCGGCGAGCTGGATTCCGGCTCCTACACCTTTGCCTGGGACGGAACGAACGCAGCGGGCGTCGTCGCGGACGACGGCGAGTACACCGTGGCCTTTTCCGCCGAGGACGAGGACGGCGCGAGCGTGGACGTGAGCACGACCATCAGCGGCGTGGTCAGCGGCGTGGAAACCACCTCTTCCGGCGTGGAGCTGACCCTTGCCGACGGCCGCACGGTGGCCCTTTCCGACATCACCAGTGTCTCGTTCTGACCGGGACGAATATCGAGGAGCACGACATGAGCATCACCGGTTCCATGTATGCTGGCGTGAGCGGTCTGGGCGCGCAGAGTCAGGCCGTTTCCGTCATTAGCAACAACCTGGCCAACGCCAGCACCACGGGCTTCAAGTCCTCGTCCACGAATTTCGAGGACGTGTTCTACTCCAGCCTGTCCACGGGCGGCTCCACGGACCAGATCGGTCACGGCGTGACCGTCTCCAGCGTGGACGTGAACTTCGAGCAGGGCTCCTACGAGGATTCCAGCTCGGTCACGGACATGGCCATCGACGGCGACGGCTTCTTCATCGTGGTCGATCCGGACACCGGGGACACCTACTACACCCGCGCGGGAGACTTCGAGCTCGACGAGAACGGCTACCTCTGCGACTCCAGCGGCAACATCGTCCAGGGCTGGGTCGCGGACAGCGACGGCGACGCCACGGGCGTGCTCACGGACATCCAGATCCTGGAATCCCAGTCCGCGCCGAGCGCCACCACGGAAATCTCCTTCCCGTCCATGAACATCGACTCGGACAGCGAGGACAATTGCGTGGCCTCCAACGCCTACACCGCGCTGTTCAACGCCTACGACGGCACGGCGGACACGCCCCTGGCCGAGTCGCTCTCCGCCTACGAGACCTCGATCACCGTCTACGACGAGAACGGCACGGCCCACGCCCTGACGCTGACCCTGGACGCGGCCGGAACCAACGACAGCGGGGAGCTGGTCTACGAATACACCCTGACCTGCGACCCGGACGAGGACCAGCGCGTGGTGGACGGCGTGGACGTGGGCGGCACCGAGGCCGCGGGCCTGCTCATGGCCGGAACGCTGACCTTCAGCACCGGCGGGCAGCTGACCTCCATGACCGCCTTCACCCTGGACGAGACCCTGACCAACGCGGCGGACCTGACGGACGAGTCCAACTGGGTGCTCGCGGGGTTCGGGGACAACGGCTACCCCCTGGCCCTGGCCAACTTCACGGGCGGGGAGGACCAGGAGATAGAGCTCAACCTGGGCCTTTCCAACGACCTGGCCAACACGGGCACGGGCTGGGACACCTCCGGCGGCATCGACTCCCTGGACGACATCACGGCCGCCACGGACGTTTCCGACCTGCCGGAGTTCAGCCAGATTTCGCGGGAATCCGGCGCCCTGACCAGCTACGATTCCAGCTCGGCCACCTACAGCGTGAGCCAGGACGGCTACGCAGCGGGCACGCTCCAGAACCTGATCATCGATGAGAACGGGGTCATCAGCGGCCTGTATTCCAACGGCCAGAGCGAGGAGCTTTACGTGGTCGCCCTGGCGGACTTCACCAACGAGAACGGCCTGTACTCCGAAGGCTCGAACCTCTGGTCCGCCACCACGGAGTCGGGCCAGGCGGTCATCGGCACGGCGGGCAGCGCCGGGTTCGGCGAAATCGCCTCCAGCACCCTGGAAAGCTCCAACGTGGACACCGCCACGGAGATGACCAAGCTGATCATCGCCCAGTCCGTGTTCCAGGCCAACTCCAAGGTCATCACCACGGCGAACACCCTGCTCGAAACGGTCATCGGACTGAAGCGCTAGCCCCAGGACAAAGCCGGGAAGGAGGAGGTCGCGGACATGCTCAACAACATCTACAACATCGGCGTCACGTCGCTGTCCAATGCGCAGGTCGGCGTCAGCAACGCCTCGAACAACATCGCCAACGCGGACACCGAAGGCTACGCGCGCACGCAGCTCGTCACCACCACCTCCTCGACCGTCACCATCAACGGGCTGGCCGCCGGCACGGGCGCGGACATCGTGGCCATCCAGGCCCAGATCGACTCCTTCATAGAGGCCCAGTACCTGGACGCCTCCTCGGAATACGAAGCCTACACGGCCATCTACGAGCTGCTTTCCCAGGCCGAAAGCATCCTCAGCACGGACGAGGACAGCGGACTGGGCGCCTCGCTGGACGCGTTCTGGAGCGCCTGGAACGATCTCGCCGAGGATCCTTCCTCGGAGTCCGCCCGCGAGGCCCTGCTCGGCGTGTCCGAAACCCTGGTCTACGAATTGCGGTCCACATCCGAGGAACTGGACGAGCTGCAACGCGGCATCGAGGACGAGATCGCGGCCCAGGTCGGCGAGGCCAACTCCCTGCTGGAGCAGATCGCCGAGCTGAACCTGGCCGTGGCCGCGGACCCCACGGACCTGGACGCGCTCTACGCGCGCAACCTGGCTGTCGAGAATCTGGCCGGGCTGATGGACATCACGGTTTCGGACGGCAGCAACGGCATGGTCGCCATCTACACCGCGGGAGGCACGCAGCTCCTGCAGGACGGCGAATGCAACGAGCTGGTCTATCTTTCCTCCTCCTCCACGGAGTCGCAGACGGACGCCTCCACCTGGGACGGCGAGATGAGCTTTTCCGGCGAATCCTCGGAAGAGATCCTCATGGAGTTCGTCAGCGGCGGCGCGGACGGCACGGCCCAGTTCAAGGTTTCCTACGACGGCGGCTCCACCTGGGAGACGGACGGGGACGGCAACGTGCTGCTCTACACGGCCTCGGCCACGGACCCCGCCGTGGTGGACGGCGTGGAGATCGTCTTTTCGGGCACGGGCGACCACGCCGCGGGCGACCGCTACACCGCGACGGCCAAGTCCGGCCTCTACCTGACCCGGGACGGGGGCGACTCCTACAAGACCCTGACGCCCCTGACCGACTCCTCCGGCGAGAACAAGAGCGGGCGCATTTCCGGCGGCAGCCTCGCCGGGCTGTTCATCGCCCGCGACGACACCCTGGCCTCGCTTCAGGACGAGGTGGACGAGCTGGCCGAAGCCCTGATCTGGGAGGTCAACAAGCTGCATTCCCAGGGCGCGGGCCTGGAACACCAAAGCGCCCTCAGCGGCACCTGCGCCGCCGGGGATTCCTCGGCGGTCCTTTCCGGGTCCGGCCTGGAATACGCGGAGAGAATCACGTCCGGGGAGCTGTCCCTGGTGAGCTACGACGCGGACGGCAACGTGCTCAGTCGGCAAGGCGTGACCATCGACCCGGACGCGGACACCCTGGACGACGTGGTCGCGGCGCTGAACGCCGCCTTCGGAGGGGAGCTGGCCTTCACCGTGGAATCGGACGGCACCGTGAGCATCCAGACCGGCACGGCGGATTCCTTCGAGATCGCCTCGGACGAGACGGGCCTCCTGGCCGCCCTCGGCCTGAACACCTACTTCACCGGCTCGGACGCCGGGGACATCGCGCTGAACTCCGCCGTGGCGACGGACGCCTCCCACGTGAACTGCCAGGTGGCGGAAACCGACGGCACGGTCTCCTCGGGCAGCAACGACACGGCCACGGCCATTTCCGAGCTGGCCTCCGCCGAGGTCGAGGTGGGCGGAAACACGTCCACCCTGGGCGACCACCTCTCCGCGCTCATCTCCGGGGTCGGCTCCGCAGTGGCCTCGGCGGAGTTGAAGCAGACCTACGCGGAAACCTCATGGACCTATTACCAGGAGCAGAAGCAGTCCGTTTCCAGCGTGAACACGGACGAGGAGCTGATCAGCCTGACCAAGTACCAGCAGCAGTACGAGGCCGCCGCCCGGATCATCGAGGCCGCGAACAACATGTTCGAAATCATTCTGGATATGGGTTGATCCCGGAGGGACCGCCATGCGCATCAGCACCTCGCAGATATACGACATGTCCATCAGGAACCTGACCACGACCCTGTCCGACTATGTGGCCATGAACGAGAAGAACAGCTCGCTGCTGGAGGTCGCCAAGGCCTCGGACGATCCCTCGGCCATGGGCGACATCCTGGGGCTGCGGGGCGAGGCTTCGGCCATCCAGGGCTGGATCGACAACTGCGGCGCGGCCTCGGACCTGCTCAGCCTCGCGGACGAATCGCTCCAGTCCGCTTCCGAGGCGATCACCTCCTGCCTGGAGCTGGCCGAGCAGGGCTCCACCGGAACATATTCCGCGGACCAGCTCGCCATGCTCGCCATCGAGGCGCGCGAAGCCCTGCAGAACCTCCTGGAGGTGGCCAACGCCAAGCTCGGCAGCCAGGCCGCCTTTGCCGGCAACGACATCACCTCGGACGCCTACGAGCTGGGCCTCGGCCTGACCATGGTGGACGGCGCGGTGACCGCCTCCAACGCGGCCGTCATCACGGGCGGGACCGACGAGACCATCTGGGTCCAGTTCGACGAGTCCGGCGAGATCGGCACGGACGAGCTGGACTACCGCTACTCCACGGACGGCGGGGAAACCTGGACCTCGGCCACCCTGGCCGCCGGGGACACCGCGCTCGATCTCGGCGGCGCGACCGTGTCCTTTGACCCGGGGAGCCAGGCAACGGCCGCGGACGGCGAGGGCGAAGGCGCGGGCTTCATGGTCCGCCCGGCCATGACCTACGTCGGGGCGGGCCGCAACACCGAGCTGAACATCAGCGAGGGCACGGACGTGGCCATCACCACCGTGGGCAGCGACATTTTCGGCGGCCTCGATTCGTCCGGGGAAGCCTACGAAGAGCCCAATCTCTTCGAAACCCTCGGCGATCTCGTGGCCTACCTGGAAACGGGAAACCACGACGGCGTGGCCGAGTGCCTGGCGAGCCTGAAGGATTGCCAGGTTAATCTGGAGGACGGTCTGGCGGGGGTGGGCGCGCGCGAAACCCGCGTGAACTACACCGAGGAGAGCATGACCATCCTTTCGGAGCTGGTCACGGAAACCAAGAGCGGCAAGGAGGACGCGGACGAGACCACGCTGCTCGTGGAATTGTCCCAGGCCCAGTACGTCTACAAGTCCGTGCTTTCCACGACCTCGGACCTCATCGGCCTGAGCTTGCTCGATTACATCTAGGGGAGCGAGATGACGTATATTTCCACGACATCCAGCGAAGTCACCACCTACGAATCCGTTTCCGGGGACATCTCCTTCGACGGCCTGGGCAACGGCACGGACTTTTCGGAGATCATCGACGCCACCATCGACGCGGAGAGCTATCTTCTCGAGGAGTACCAGACCCAGCTGGAGGAGCAGGAATACATCGTGGACATGCTCGACCAGCTGTCGGACGAGTTCGACGCGCTGGAGGAGATCCTCGCCGACTTCGACACCGTGGCGGAGTTCCTGGAATTCAGCGTGGCCAGCACGGACGATGCGGTTGCCGCCGTGGCCGATACGGGCGCCGTGCCCTCTTCGGGAACGCACACCCTGGAGGTGGGCCAGCTCGCGGAGAACGACATCTGGATCAACACGGCCACCGCCTTCGAGAATTCGGATGATGTCGTCGCCGCCGAGGACACCACGCTGACGCTCTCCTACGCCGGGGTGGAGGTCGGGGTGGACGTGCTTTCGGGCACCACGGCCGAGGAACTGGCGGACTTGGTCAGCGCGGCCTTCGACGGCAAGATCGAGGCCAGCCTGCTCAACAACGGCAGCGCGTACCTGCTGACCTTCAGCGGCGTGGACACGGGCGCGGACAACGTCATTTCCATCGTGGACACCGGCAGCCTGAGCTTCTCGGCGGACGGCTTCGAAAACACCCAGGCCGCTTGCGACGCCTGGCTCAAGGTGGACGGCTACCCCTCGGACGCGGACGAATGGATCACCCGTTCCGGCAACGAGATCGAGGATCTGATCACGGGGCTCGACCTGACGCTGACCGACGTCACGGACGGCGCGGCGCGGCTCACCGTGGGGTACGACACGGACGCCATGACCGAGAAGGTCGAAACCTTCGTGGAGTCGGTCAACCAGATCATCCTGGACATTCAGACCGTGACGGGCCGCGTGACCACCTACGTGGAAAACGACGCCGGCGAGGAAGAAGAGGCTCCGGCCGTCAAGAGCTACGCCCTGGACATTATCTACGCGGAGCTGAAGAGCATCCTTTCCGGCTCGGCGTCCGGCTCCACGGACGGCGACACCTATTCCGTGCTCTCCCAGATAGGCATAAGCACGGACGCGGACGAGGATTCGGAGACCTTCGGCCAACTGCTGCTGGACGAGGACGAACTGGCCGAGGCCCTGGACGCGGATCCCAGGTCCGTGGCCGAGCTGTTCGCCTCCACGGACGAGGCGGTCTGCGAGGACGGGCAGGTCTCCTATGTTTCCATGATCGAAGGGATCACGGAAACCGGGGACCACGACATCTCCTATGTGGTCGAGGGCGGGGTGCTGGTTTCCGCCACCATCGACGGCGAGGACGCGCTCATCGACGGCTGGAACATCGAAGGCGCGTCCGGCACGGACGCCCAGGGCCTGCTGGTGAGCGTGCTGGACCAGGCGGAAGGCGCGCACGACTCCTCTCTGAGCATCAAGCAGGGCAAGGTCGTGGAGCTCATGGAGGCGCTGGAAAAGTGGACCGACTCCGATTCCGGCACGCTGACCATCCTGATGAACTACTGCGACGAGAACATCGATTCCCTCGAAGACCAGATCGACAACGAGGAGGTGCGCCTGAGCACCCTGGAAACGAGTCTGAACCGCCGGTACTCGAACCTGGATTCGGTGCTGGCCGAATATGAGGCCCTTTCCGACACCCTGGATTCGCTGATTTCGAAACTGGACAGCGATTAGGCAGGAAATGCGGCCCGCAAAGGGACTTTGGACGCCCGTGCGGCTTGAGTTTTCCCCACGGGCGAAGTAGCGTGGACCGGACTTGTCCGTTCACCGCGTTCCGAGGGGGCCTGTTTGCCGTTTCTTCGCCGAATCCGCCGATTCGCCGTCTGCCTTGCGCTGCTTTCCGTTTCCGCGCTGGGCTTCGCGCTGCTTTTCGGCTGCGGGGAGGGCGGCGCGCCCCAGAACCCGGCGGCCCGGCCGCCGGGCGTGTCCGACTCCGAGATCGTGCTCGGCTCCTCCCTGGCGCTCACGGGGCACGCCGGATACCTCGGCACCCAGACCCTGCGCGGGGCGCAGGCCTACCTGCGCGGCGTCAACGAGCAGGGCGGCGTCTACGGAAGGCGCATCCGCGTCATCGCCAAGGACGACGCCTACGACCCGCCGCGCTGCCTCGCCAACACCCAGAAGTTCATCGTGGACGGCGACGTTTTCGCCCTGTTCTGCTACGTGGGCACGCCCACCACGGTCAAGGTTCTGCCCATGATCCGCGAAGCGGGCATCCCGCTGCTGGGCATGTTCACCGGGGCAAACGCCCTGCGGGAACCCTTCAACCGCTACGTCATCAACATCCGCGCCTCCTACTACGAGGAAACCGAGGCCGCCGTGCGCCATCTGGTTCACGAACTCGGAATGACGCGCATCGCGGTCTTCTACCAGTACGACGCCTACGGTTTCGACGGCCTGGTGGGCGCCGAGCTGGCCCTGAAGAACTTCGGCCTGGAGCCCGTTGCCCGCGGTTCCTACATCCGCGGCACCCAGGACGTGGAAGAGGGGCTGGAGCGCGTGCGCGATTCCGGAGCCCAGGCCGTGGTCATGGTCGGCACCTACGGCGCCTGCGCGCGGTTCATCCTGCGCGCCGGCGAGGAGGGCTTCGACCCGGTCTTCTACAACGTTTCCTTCGTCGGCGCCGAGGAACTGGCCCGGCGGCTCGGGCCGGACTCCCCCCGCCGGGTGATCATGTCCCAGGTGGTGCCCCCGGTGAGCGGAAACATCGCTCCGAACAGCGAGGCGCGCGTGGATTCGGAATACGTGGAGGCTCTGCGGCGCTGGTTTCCCGGCGAGCCGCCGAGCTTCGCCGGACTGGAGGGCTACCTCAACGCGCGCATCCTGGTGGAGGGGCTGCTCCGGGCCGGGCCGAACCTGACCCGCGAGGGCTTCATCGACGCCATCGAGTCCATCCGGGACTTCCGGCTCGCTCCGGGGCTGGACTTCACCTTCGGGCCGCAGGACCACCAGGGCATGGATCAGGTCTATTTCACCCGGCTGGTGAACGGCCGCTTCGAACTGTTCACCGACTGGTCCTTCCTGCGGCGCTAGGGGAAAAGGCATGGACGTGCAAAAGCGCATCGGAACGGCCTTCGCCCGGCTCAGCCTTCGCAACAAGCTGCTCTTTTCCATGCTCGTGGCCGTGCTCTTCATCAGCGTGACCATCGCCTTCGTGGCCCGCTGGATTCTCGTCTCCTCCCTGACGGGCGAGCTGGAGATGCGCGGCAGCGCCATCGCCCATTCCGTGGCCGAGCGCGGGGCCAGCCATATCCTGGACAACAACATCCCGCCGCTGCTCAGCCTCATCTTCGACGAGGTCAGGCTGCACGAGCGCCGCGACCTGATCTCCTACATCTTCATCGAGGACCAGCAGGGCGAGGTGCTGGCGCACACGCTGACCCGGCCCCTGCCCGAAACCCTGCGCGGCAACCCCCTGCCCCCCGGAGCCGAGGAGAGCACCAAGCTCATGGAGGACGGGGACCGCTCCATCTACGACATCGCCGTGCCCATCAACGAGGGCCTCTACCGCATCGGGGCCGTGCACGTGGGCCTGAACAAGGACCACATCGACAGCCTCGTGGCCAAGCTGCGCCTGACCTTCCTGGGCTTCATCTCCGGCGTCATCGTGATCACGCTCTTTCTCAGCGGCTATCTGACCCGGCACATCGCCCAGCCCGTGACCCGGCTGACCCGGCTGGCGGACGAGATCAGCCAGGGGAATTTCGACGTGCCCCTGGCCGTGGACGGCGAATCGGACTGGGACAACCGCTCCTGCCCGGCCTTCAAGAACACGGACCTGCCCTGCTGGCACCTGGACCAGTCCACCCTGGGCGACGACGGCACGCTGCGCCGCTGCGCCCACTGCGCCTTCTACCACGAGGTCGAGGGCGACGAGCTGGTGCAGCTCGGCAATTCCTTCCGGAACATGGTCTGGAGCATCCGGCTCTACCGCCACCGCCTGCGCGAGTCCGAGGAGAAATACCGCTCCCTGTTCGACAGCGGGCCGGATCCCATTTTCGTGGTCGAGCTGGCCAGCGGGGAAATCCGCGACGCCAACCCGCGCGCCGAGGAGCTTTACGGCTACGAGCGCGGCGATCTGGTGGGCCGGTCCTTCGTGCTCCTCGGCCCGGAACACAACGCCGAATGCCTGCAACGCTTCCGCGACGAGTGCGAAACGGGCTGCGTCTACTATCCCAAGCTGATCCACTACCGCCGCGACAACGAGCCCTTTTTCGTGAACATGCACGCCTGCCCCATTTCCTATCGCGGCAGGTCGGCCATCATCGTGGCGGCCGCGGACATCACCGAAATGATCGAGAAGGACGCCCAGCTGATCCAGGCCGCCAAGATGAAGACCCTGGGCGAGATGAGCGCGGGCGTGGCCCACGAGCTGAACCAGCCCCTGAACGCCATCAAGATGGGCAGCGAATATCTGGCCCTGGAGGGCGAAGGGCTGGCGATCGGGGACGGGCAGCGGCGCGAGGTGCTCGCGGAGATCAGCACCCAGGTGGACCGCGCCTCGGAGATCATCAACACCCTGCGCGCCTTCGGCCGCAAGTCCGACCTGATTACGGAAAAAGTCGATCTGAACGCTCCGGTGCGGGCCGTGCTTTCCATGATCCGGCGGCAGTTCGAGCTGGAGAACATCCGTTTCGATCTGGAGCTGACGGACGGGCTGTCCCCGTTCCTCGGCCACAGCAACCGGCTCCAGCAGGTCTTTTTCAACCTCTTCACCAACGCGCGCGACGCCATCGACGCCTACGAGCCGGAAAACGGGGAAAACCCCAGGCGCATCAGCATCCGCACCGGCATGACCGAGGGCCGGGCCTGGGCCGAGGTCGGCGACACGGGCGGCGGCATCCCGGAGAACGTCCGGGCCAAGATTTTCGAACCCTTCTTCACCACCAAGGAAACCGGCCAGGGCATGGGGCTCGGCCTGGCCATCAGCTACGGAATCGTAAAAGACTATGGCGGGGAAATCCGCATTCAGAGCGGACCGGGCCAGGGCACGGTCTTCCGCCTGGAATTTCCCGTCGCCGCCCCAGGGGGGAGCGCATGAACAAGCGAATTCTGGTCATCGACGACGAAAAACCCACGCTGCGCATCTTTCGGCTGCTGCTCTCCGCCTACGGCTACGAGGTCCACACCGCCGAGAACGGGCAGGAGGGGCTGGATGTTTTCGAGTCCGTGCGGCCCGACATCGTGCTCACGGACATCAAGATGCCGATCATGGACGGCATCGAGGTGCTCAAGAACATCAAGCGCATCAGCCCCTACGCGGAAGTGGTGGTCATCACCGGGCACGGCGACATCGAGCTGGCGCTTCAGGCGCTGCACTTCGACGCCACGGACTTCATCAACAAGCCCGTGCGCCGCGAGGTGCTGGAAAAGGCGCTGGAGCGCGCCCAGGAGCGGCTGGCCATCTCCCGCCGCGAGGAGGAGCAGGTCGGCGTGGACCAGGAGGGCGAGGAGGTCGTGATCCGGGTCCGGGGCAACGTCTCCAACCTGACCGTGCCGCGCCTGCGCGAGGCCTTTGCCGTGGCCTGCGGCCTGGGCGCGCAGCGGATCTCCGTCCGCTTCGAGAAGAGCGTTTCCATCAACGGCGCGGGCATTTCCGCCCTGTCCGAGTGCCTTCAGGAATGCGCCAGGAAGGGACTTTCCGCCAGGATCCAGGGGCTTTCAAGAAATTTCCGCACGGTCTTTCAGATGGTCGGCATCGCCAATCTGGCCGAGCTGGAACCGGAAGAGCAGGCGCCGTCCGAAACGTCCTGAGCCTCTTTCAGGGGGATCAGTCCTTGGGCAGCTTCTCCAGCTCCCGCACGATCGTGCCCAGGTCGGGCCGGGTGTTGATGTCGTGGACTTCGATGAAGCGGATCACGCCCTGCTTGTCGATGAGCACCAGGGCGCGCTCGGCCATGCCGTCCGAGCGCAGCAGCCCGTAGCTGTCGGCCACGGCCCCGTGGGGCCAGAAGTCCGAGAGCACGGGAAAGTTCAATCCTTCCATCGCCTCGATCCAGGCGTGCTGGCTGGGCAGGTTGTCCACGCTGATGCCCAGGAGCTGGGTGTCGTAGCGTCCGAAGAGTTCCAGCGCCAGATTGAAGCCGGGCCACTGGTCCGAGCAGACCGGGGTCCAGGCTGCGGGCACGAAGCTGAGCAGGACGTTTTTTCTGCCCCGGTAGTCCGAGAGGCGGATGCGCGTCGCTTTTCCTCCCTCTCCGGCCACGGGCAGGGAGAAATCCGGAGCCGTTTCGCCCACGCGCACCTTGAGCACGCTGTCGCGCGGGGGGAGCCTGCCCGGATCGTAGATGCTGTCCTTCAGCCCGTGGTCCGCCAGGGCCGGAGCCGGGGCCAGAGGGCAGGAGAGCAGCGCGGCCAGGGCCAGCGCGCCGAGCAGCGTCCTTTTCATCTTCATTCCAATCCTCCCTTTTGCAGCATTTCGTCGAACATCTTCTCCAGGCTCTCCGGGGAGCCTTCGTGGGCGGAGACGACTTCCAGCCGGTCCCTGCCCGCATTGCGCAGCAGCAGGAAGTAGGGCGTGCCCACGTTGCCCAGGGCCTCGTGCAGGGCGTAGTCCTCGTCGGGCAGCAGCGGGAAGGGCGTGGCGAACTTTTCCGCGTAGAAGCCCACCTCGTACTGCGTGTTGCCCGTGCCCACGCCCACGAAGCGCAAGCGGTCGGCCAGCCCGCTCTTGCGGGCGCGCTCGTAGAGCTTGTTCACGCCGGGGGCGTCGCGCTGGCAGTAGGGGCAATACATGCTGAAGATCTCCACGAAGAGAAACTCGGCCTTGATGTCCGAGAGGCGCAGGGGCGTGGAGGAGACGCCGAGGTAGTCCAATTGTCCGGGGGCGAGTCTGCCGGAGAGGAGCAGGTCAGGGAAGAGCGCGTCCCCGGAGGTATTCTGGGCGTGCGCCGGGACGCCCAGGGGCAGCGCGATCAGCAGCGCGAGCAGCAGGGTCGAGGAAATGCGCAGGGTCATGGGCTTGTCTCCTGTGTTTCGAGGTTCGAACCGAGCATAGCACGCCTCGGCGGAAAAAGACAAAACGGCCCCGGCCGGAACGAGTCCGGGAACCGGGGCCGCGGGAGCTCCGAGGTCCGGGCGGGAACCGTTCCCGCCCGGAGGTTTCGGAGGTGTTCTTGCTTGGCGTCTCGCGCGCTAGGCCTTGGTCATGCGCTGCACGGGCCGTCCGAGCTTGGCCAGGAACTGCTTCCTGGTCATGGGCTGGCGGACGGGCGAGGCGTCGCTGTAGGCCGAGAGGGTCTGGTGGTACTTCTCCGGCGGGAAGGCCGCCAGGAAGATCACCCGCACGTCGTCCGGGTCCACGAGCTGCGCGTCGGGGAAGCGCTTTTGCGCTTCGGCCAGCCGCGCTTCGGCCAGCTTGAGCATCTCGTCGCGCTCGCCGAAGTTCATGGTGCCCGTGGGGCAGCTCTGCACGCAGGCGGGCAGCCTGCCCATGCGCACGCGGTCGATGCACATGTCGCACTTGTAGACGATCCCGGTTTCCGGATCCTGACGCGGAATGTCGTAGGGACAGGCGTCGCGGATGTCCTGGAAGACTTCCTTGGCCGTGAGCGGGGTGTAGATGACCGCGCCCGTGGCCTCGTCGTGCAGGATCGCGCCCTCGTTTTCCGTGGCCATCTGGCAGGGCGGCTGGACGCAGTGGCGGCACTGGTCGGGCAGGAACAGCCACTGGAGCCTGCCGTCGATGATCTGCTCCGAGAAGCGGACCAGCCGGATGGTCTTGCCCGAGAGGTCTTCGGGGTTCTGGTGGGATCCGCGGTTCACGGTCTGTTCCGCGGGGAGCTTCTTCCATTGCTTGCAGGCGATCTGACAACCCCGACAGGCGGTGCACTTGGTCAGGTCGACAAAGAAGGTCTTTCCGTCCATGTCTCCTCCTTTACGCCTTGCGGACGTTGACCATGAAGGCCTTGGTTTCGGGGATGCCCGTGTTCGGGTCGCCCACGGACGGCGTCAGGATGTTGGCGGAGTCGCCGCCGTCCTTGGGCCAGGTCCAGCCGAAGTGCCAGGGCAGGCCCACCTGGTGGACCTCCACGCCCTGGATGTCGAAGGGCTTCATGCGCGGAGTGACGATGGCGATGGCCCAGATGGAGCCTCGCAGGCTCTCGACCGTGACCCTTTCGCCGTTGGCGATGCCCCGCAACTTGGCCAGCTGCGGGCTCATCTCCACGAAGACCTGAGGCTCGGTTTCGATCAGCCAGTCCTGGTTGCGGGTCATGACGCCGGTCTGCCAATGCTCGGTGACGCGGTAGGTCGTGCCCACGAAGGGATAGCGCGGATCGCACACGGCCTTTTCCTCGTCGGAGAAGCTGATGGCAGTGGGGTTGTGCAGCTGGTCGGAGAAGGGATGCGACTTCACCGGGCATTCCAGCGGCTCGTAGTATTCGGGGAAGGGACCGTCGGCGCGTCCCGGCCCGAAGATCTGGCCGTAGCCGTGCTTGCGCATGATGAAGGCGTGCTTGGTGCCGGGAGCCCAGCCGCCGTCGGGCACGT
This sequence comes from Paucidesulfovibrio longus DSM 6739, assembly GCF_000420485.1. Lineage (NCBI taxonomy): Bacteria > Pseudomonadati > Thermodesulfobacteriota > Desulfovibrionia > Desulfovibrionales > Desulfovibrionaceae > Paucidesulfovibrio > Paucidesulfovibrio longus. The sequence goes on from NZ_ATVA01000012.1 coordinate 456,170, forward strand.
CGCCGACCCACTTCTCGCCGTTCCACTGGATGACCGGCTTCTGCGGCGCGTAGGGCTTGCCCTTGAGGTCCACGGAGGCGCGGTTGTAGAGCACGCGGCGGTTCACGGGCCAGCACCAGCTCCAGTTCGGGAAGAGGCCGATGTTGGCCTGTTCCGGGGTCTGGGACAGGTCGCGGCGCGCGGCCATGTTGCCCTTCTCCGTGTAGGAGTGGCAGTAGAGCCAGTTGCCCGACATGGTCGATCCGTCCGCCTGGAGGAAGGCGAAGCTGGGAACCAGCTCGCCCTTCTTGTAGAGCTTGCCCTTGATCTCGGTGTCCTTGGTGAAGTAGCCGTTGATCAGCTTGGCGGTCTTGTTGGAATCGAAGACGCCCTTTTCAGCGATGGCGTCCCAGGTCAGCCTGGTGATGGGCTCGGGGAACGCGCCGCCCTTCTTGGCGTACAGCTTGCGGATCTTCTCCATCAGCTCGTACATGATGTCGCCGTCGGGGCGCTGGTCGCCGGGGGCGTCCGGGCCCTTGTAGCGCCACTGCATCCAGCGGCCGGAGTTGGTCACGGAGCCTTCCTTCTCCACGGAGACGACGCAGGGCAGGAAGAAGACCTCGGTCTTGATCTGCTTGGGATCCATGCCCGGTCCTTCCCAGAACCAGCCGGTCTCGTTGGGGAAGATGTTCACGTTCACGAGCCAGTCCAGCTTGGTCAGGGCCTGGCGCGTCTTGTTCGAGTTGGCGCCGGAGCAGGCGGGGTTCATGCCCCAGGCGAAGAGCCCCTTGAACTGGCCCTCGTCCATCTTGTCGAAGAGGGTCAGCCAGGCGTATTCGCTGGCCTTGCGGTTATCCAGCTTGGGCAGCCAGCGGTAGGCCTTGGCCGGATCGTCTTCCTGCCACATGGACTTGATCAGGCTGGCCATGTACTTCGGGTAGTTCTGCCACCAGTTGGCCGATTCGGGATCGTGGGACACCGGGGTGTACTTGGTGTTGTGCACCTCCAGGGTATCCTCGCCCGCCAGCGGGGTTTGCAGGTAGCCGGGCAGGATGTGGTAGAGCAGGCAGTGGTCCGTGGAGCCCTGCACGTTGGATTCGCCGCGCAGCGCGTTCACGCCGCCGCCGGCCACGCCGATGTTGCCGAGCAGCAGCTGGATCATGGCCATGCTGCGGATGTTCTGCACGCCCACGGTGTGCTGGGTCCAGCCCATGGCGTACATGATGGTTCCGGCCTTGTCCCGCTTGCCCGTGGCCGCGTAGGTTTCGTAGAGCTGGACCAGTTCGGCCTTGCTCATGCCGGAGATGGCCGCGACCTTGTCCAGGCTGTAGCGGGCGTAGTGCTTCTTGAGCAGCTGGTAGACGCAGTCGGGATCCTTGAGGCTCTCGTCGCGCACGGGCACGCCGTTTTCGTCCATCTGGAAGGCCCAGGTCTTCTTGTCGTAGGACCGGGTCTTGGGATCGTAGCCGGAGAAGAGGCCGTCGTCGAACTTGAATTCCTTGACCACCTTGAAGGCGGCGTTGGTGTAGTTGACGACGTATTCCTTGAAGATCAGGTCGTTGTCGAGAATGTACTTGATCATGCCGCCGAGCACGGCGATGTCCGCGCCGGAGCGGATGCCCGCGTAGATGTCGGCCTTGGCCGAGGTGCGCGTGAAGCGCGGGTCCACGTGGATCAGGGTCGCGCCCCGTTCCTGCGCCCGCGTCACCCACTTGAAGGAGATGGGATGGTTTTCGGCAGCGTTGCTGCCCATGATAAGAATGCAATCACTGTTCTGAAGGTCAGTCCAGTGGTTGGTCATCGCGCCGCGTCCGAACGACTCTGCCAGAGCCGCAACAGTGGCGCTGTGTCAAATACGTGCCTGGTGCTCTATGTACACCAGGCCGAGGGAACGGAGCATGGTCTGGAAAGCCCAGCACTCCTCGTTGTCCAGGGCGGCGGAGCCGAGCGACGCGATGGCGTCGGTGCGGTTGACTTCCTGCCCCTTGGCGTTGTGGGTCTTGAAGCTCGCGTCGCGCGTCTTCTTCACGCGGTCCGCGATCTGGTCCAGAGCCCACTCCCAGGAAACTTCCTTGAACTTGGTCGCGCCCGGAGCGCGGTAGAGCGGCTTTTCCGGTCGGCGGGGGTTGTCGCCCAGCTGCCAGATGCTCGCGCCCTTGGCGCAGAGCGCGCCCTCGTTGATGGGATGGTCGGGGTCGCCCTCGATGTTCACGGCCTTCATGGTCTTGAGGGACGTGTTCACGATCAGGCCGCAACCCACGGCGCAATAACAGCAGATCGTGGTGCTTTGCTTGCTCCACTCGGGGGAAAGCATGGTCGCGCGGTCTACGACCGGGACGGTGTGCCTGCACCCGAGGCCCCCGAAGGCCGTGACCGCGGCCGCGGTCGCGGAGAGCTTCAGGAAGTGCCTTCGATTCATGCTCATCCAAATCCTCCTTTGCCTGAATGTTTCGAAACGGTCAGCGGCCGCGGGTCTCGCGGCCGAGAGCCACGAGCAGACCATAGCCGGATACGGGCCGGGGGCGTTCCATGCCGCGCGCGAACACGCGCCCCTCGTCCGAACGCGCTGCCGGGCGGAGGGTCATGTTCGCGGCTGCCCAGGAAACGCCTGTCAGCGAGTGCCCCAGCCCGGCAAAAGGCAGGGGGGTCGCTTCGGCTCGGACCGCTTTCGCTGGTTTGGGAGATCTACGCATCGACAAAATCTCTCCTTGTCTGATTCTCCCTTCGGAGAATTTCGATGGGAATACAAACAAGGCGATCATCCGTTGGGTTCTACACTGCTATTTTGAGCATAATAAATCGGCGCAAACAAAAAGGCCCCGGACCGAAGTCCGGGGCCGGTTTGTCCGCGCCGGCATGCCCCTGCCGGGAGTCGGCGCGGTGGAGGCGTCGGGATCAGCTTCGCATGGCCTTGACGGGCCGCGCCATGGTGGCGAGCAGCTCCATGCGGTTCAGCTTGCGCGGGCCGTTCTCGGCGTAGGCCGTGAGGAACTCGTAGTAATTCGCGGGCGGGAAGGCCGCGAGAAAGACCACTCGCACGTCGTCCTGGTCCACGATCTGGGCCTGCGGGAACTTGACCTTGGCCTCGGCCAGGGCTTCCTCGGCCATCTTGAGCATCTCCGCCCGGTCGCCGAAGTGCATGGTGTTCGAGGGGCAGGTCTTGACGCAGGCCGGCTCCAGGCCGATGCGCACCCGGTCGAGGCACATGTCGCACTTGATGCTGGCCTTGGTCTTCGGATCCTGCCGCGGAATGTCGTAGGGGCAGGCGTCGCGGATGTCCTGGAAGTTCTCCTTGGCGGTCAGCTCGGTGTGGATGACGGCGCCGGTTTCCTTGTCCTGGGTGATGGCGTCCGGGTTCTGGGTGGCCATCTGGCAGGGGGGGATCAGGCAGTGGCGGCACTGATCCGGCATGAACAGCCAGCGCAGCTTGCCGTCGATCATCTTTTCCGAGAAGCGGATGATCTTCAGGGTGTGGTCGTTCATGTCCATGGGATTCTGGTACGTCCCGTGGTTTTCGGTCTTGCCGGCCGGGAGCTTTTTCCATTGCTTGCAGGCCACCTGGCAGCCCCGGCAGGCGATGCACTTGGTCAGGTTTACGAAGAAGGACTTGCCTTCCATGTGATCCTCCTTAGAGCTTGCGGACGTTGGCCATGAAGACCTTGGTCTCTGGGATGCCGGTGTTCGCGTCGCCGACGGACGGCGTCAGCAGGTTGGCGGAGTCGCCGCCGCTGCCGTCTTCCGGGAACTGCCAGCCGAAGCACCAGGGCATGCCGATGGGGTACACGGTCTTGCCCATGACGGTGAGCGGCTGGATTCTCGGCGTGACGATGGCCACTGCCCAGATGCTGCCGCGCACGCTTTCCACCTGGACCTTCTCGCCGTTGGCGATGCCGAGCTTTTCGGCCAGCTGCGTGCTCATCTCCACGAACATCTGGGGCTGGGCCTCCAGCAGCCAGGGCACATGGCGCGTCATGCAGCCGGTCTGCCAATGCTCGGTGAGCCGGTAGGTGGTGGCCACGTAGGGGAACTTCGGATCGGCCACGGCCATCTTCTCCTCCACGAAGCGCAGGGCCGCCGGGTTGGTGACCTGCTTGGAGAAGGGATGCTTGCCGAAGGGGTTCTCCATGGGCTCGTAGTGTTCCGGGAAGGGGCCGTCGTTGCGGCCGGGGCCGAAGTCGTGGCCGTGGCCGTGGGGCAGCATGATGAACGAGTACTTCTCGCCCGGAGCCCAGCCGCCGTCCGGCACGTCGCCGTACCACTTCTTGTTGGCCGCGTCCCACTGGATGACGGGCTTCTGCGGGGCGTAGGGCTTGCCTTCCATGGTGCAGCTGGCGCGGTTGTAGAGAATGCGGCGGTTCACGGGCCAGCACCAGCTCCACTTGGGGAAGAGGCCGATGTTGGCCTGTTCCGGGGTCTGGGTCTTGTCGCGGCGCGCGCCCATGTTGCCGTCCTCGGTGAAGGAGTTGCAGTAGAGCCAGTTGCCCGAGCTGGTGGAGCCGTCGTCCTGGAGCATGGCGAAGCTCGGGACCAGGGTGCCCTTCTTGTAGGTCTTGTCCTTGATGGTCACGTCCTTCAGGAAGTAGCCGTTGATGAGCTTGGCCACCTGGGTCGAGCTGTATTCGCCCTTTTCCTTCCAGAGGTCCACGGAGAGGTTCAGGATGGGTTCGGGCATCGGCCCGCCCTCCTTGGCGTAGAGCTTCTTCACCTCGTCGTAGAGCTTGGTCATGATGTGGCCGTCGGACATGGTCTCGCCCATGGTCTTCGGCCCCTGGTAGCGCCACTGCATCCAGCGGCCGGAGTTGGTCACGGAGCCTTCCTTCTCGACGGAAACGCAGCAGGGCAGGAAGAAGACCTCGGTCTTGACCTTTTTCGGGTCCATGCCCGGCCCGCGCCAGAAGGAGCCGGTCTCGTTGTCGAAGATGTTCACGTTGACCATCCAGTCCAGGTTGGCCATGGCCTCGCGGTTCTTGCCCGCGTTGGCTCCGCCGCAGGCCGGGTTCTGGCCCCAGGCGAAAAAGCCCGTGAATTCCTTCTTGTGCATGGAGTTGAAGAGCTGGAGCCAGGTGTAGGTCTTGTCGTCCTCCACCTTGGGCAGCCAGCCGTAGGACGTGGCCGGGTCCGCGTCCGGATACATGGCCTTGAGGAAGCTGGCCATGTACTTGGGATAGTTCTGCCACCAGGCCGCGCTCTTGGGATCCTTGGCTCCGGCCAGGTGCGGCGCGGTCACGGTCTTGAGGTAGGCGTCCAGGCTGTCCCAGGCGGCCTTGGCCGTGGCCAGGTAGCCGGGATAGTTCTGCCAGAGCAGGGCGTGGTCCGTGGAGCCCTGCACGTTGGACTCGCCGCGCAGCGCGTTCACGCCGCCGCCGGAAACGCCGATGTTGCCGAGCAGGAGCTGCACGATGGACATGGTGCGGATGTACTGCACGCCCACGGTGTGCTGGGTCCAGCCCATGGCGTACATGATGGTCCCGGCCTTGTCCGGCTTGCCCGTGGCCGCGAAGAGCTTGTAGAATTCCAGCAGCGCGGCCTTGTCCGCGCCGGAGGTGGCGACCACGTTGTCCACGCCGTAGCGCTCGTAGTGCTTCTTCATCAGCTGGTAGACGCAGCGCGGGTGCTTCAGGCTCGGATCCTTCTTGGGCAGCCCTTCGGCGTCCATCTCGAAGGCCCACTGGGACTTGTCGTAGCGGCCCACGTAGTCCTGCTCGTCCGGGTTCTTGAGGTAGCCGGAGAAGAGGCCGTCCTTGAACCCGTACTTCTCGCCCACGATGAAGGTCGCGTTGGTGTGCGCGACCACGTAGTCCTTCTGGATCAGGTCGTTGTCCAGGATGTACTTGATCAGACCGCCGAGCACCGCGATGTCCGTGCCCGCGCGGATCTGACAGAAGAGGTCCGCCTTGGAGGACGTCCGGGTGAAGCGCGGATCCACGCTGATGAGCTTGGCGCCCTTGCGCATGGCCCGCTCGACCCAGGTGAAGGAAATGGGATGGTTCTCGGCCGCGTTGCTGCCCATGATCAGGATGCAGTCGCTGTTGCCGATGTCGCACCAGTGGTTGGTCATGGCCCCGCGGCCGAAGGACTCGGCCAGGGCCGCCACGGTGGAGCTGTGGCAGATGCGGGCCTGGTGCTCGACCCAGACCATGCCCAGGGCGCGCTGGATGGCCTGGTAGGTCCAGCATTCCTCGTTGTCGATGGCCGCCGAGCCCACGGACGCGATGCCGTTGGTCCGGTTCACGACCTGTCCCTTGGCGTTCTTGACCGTGAAGCTCTCGTCGCGGGACTTCTTGACGCGCTTGGCGATTTCGCCCAAGGCCCAGTCCCAGCTCACTTCCTTCCACTTGTCGCTGTGGGGCGCGCGGTACATGGGCTTGAGCACGCGCTTGCTGCCCTCGGCGAGCTGCCAGATGGACGAGCCTTTGGGGCAGAGGGCGCCCTCGTTCACGGGATGGTCCGGGTCGCCTTCGATGTTCACGGCGCGCCCGGTCTTGAGGGACGTATTCACGATCAGCCCGCAGCCCACGGCGCAGTAGCAGCATACGCTGGTGGTCTGCTTGCTCCACTTGGGAGTGAGCATTGCGGCCCGGTCCTGGGCCAGGGCGACCTGGGCCCGGCCTATCCCTCCGAAGGCGGCCAATACTGCCGCGCCCGCGGAGAGTTTCATGAAATGTCTTCGATTGATGCGCATTCAGATCCTCCTTAGCCTGTGAGTTGTGGAACGTTCAGCGGCCACGGATTTCACGGCCGAGGGCCACAAGCAGCCCATAGCCCGATACGTGTCGTCGCAGCGGCGGGGCGCGATGCCGCACTCCCTTGCCGGGCGGCGTTTCCGTCCGGCGCAGGCGCATCGTCGCGGCGACCCGGCGAACGTCCGCCAGCACGTGCCCAAGCCCGAGAAAGGGCAGGGTGCGTTCCGTGTCCGTGTCCGGTTTCGCAGGGTGGAAGGTGTTCTTCACGATACAGCGTCTCCTTTTCTGCTATTTCCCTTGTACCGGAAAATCGGGCGGAGACAACGGAAAACCAGTCAAAACAACGGGTTGAACATGTCTTATTTGACATAATAAAAGGCGAAAACGCAGTGGTCGAGGCGGGTTGGAGCTGCCGGCGCGGTGTTATAATTGTCGGGGCGGCGGGATAAAGGTCAGGGAGTCAGACCAGGTCGCAGAGAAAGCCGAGGAGTTGGTCGAAGATGGGCCGGGTGCGGTTGTTGAAGCGGAATTCCAGTTCCTTGAGATAGAGGGCGAAGCGCTGGCAGGAGATGCCGCGAAAGCTGCGCAGCCGCTCCTTGGCCATGCACCAGAATTCGTCTTGGCTCGCGTCGATGAAGGGCGGTTCGTCCGAGCGGCGGATGATGCCGTAGGGCAGGCTCTCGTTGCCGCAGAAGACGAGGGCCGCATAGTCGCGGTAGCGGTCGGTGTAGACGAGGTTGCCCGCCCGCTGAAGCTTGAGGTGGAAGTTGAGATGGAAGTGGAACACGGTTTCGGCCTGGAATCCGGGCATGAGGTCGATGAAGACCAGGTCGTCCTTCCGCAGCAGCCCGAACACGGGGATGGTGTCCTGGCGCATCTGCTTGGGACCGCCCGTGAGGCGGTTGCCCTTGAGGTAGGAATCCAGCCCGGTTTCCGGGCCGAGCAGCTGGGCCGCGTCCGCCGAGTGGGCCAGAATGGCGAAGCGCAGCGCGGTCAGGGCCTTGTAGACGGTATTGTAGGATAGGCCCAGTTCCTCCTTGATCTGGTGCGGGGAAAGCTCCCGCACGAAGCGCTCCGTAAGCTTGAGCCACTCCGTGCAGGAAAGGGCGCCGTTGTTGATCCAGCGCCCGCTGAAGGGCTGAAAGGTGTATTTGCAGGCCGAGCAGCGCAGCCTGCCGCCCGAAAGGCTGTAGATGCGCCGCACGCGGCAGCGCGGGCACTCCGGCTCGCCGTCGGGCCAGCAGCGCTTGAGCAGGTGTTCCCTGGCCCGGTCCTCGTCCTCGACCAGGGCCTCGTAATCCGGAGGCAGGGCCGTGAACGCGGGAAGATCGCAGCGGTTCATGCGCCTCGCCTCGCCATCTCGCCCTAGAAGCCCCAGGCCGAGAGCGTGGCGCGGGTGTAGCCCTGGTCCAGGGCCACGAAGTCCAGGGCCATGGAATCGAGGTCGTCGAATTCGGGCAGGGGCGCGCGGTCCAGCTCCCGGAAATCGATGGTCTTGACGTAGTGCTTGCAGGTCTTGCAGACGTCAACGCGGAATCCCGGCTCTTCCTTGACGGTGAAGAAGGTCAGCTTGGTCTGGTCGTCCTCGTTGCAGACGGGGCAGGCCAGCCGCCGCACGCGGTATTCGTGGCGGCAGAAGGAGCAGGTCACGTGGCGGAAGCCTTCCTTCTGGCGCAGGGTCGAGATCAGAGGCATTTCGCCGCAGATGGGGCAGGCGGGCTGGTTCCAGGTTCCGGCCTTGGGCAGGTTTTCGGCCAGGGCCTCGGCCGCGGACCAGATGCCTGGCGCCAGGGCGGAATACGCCAGGAAATACGCCGTGCGCGGCGCTTCGGGCCACTTCTCGGCCCATTGGGCAAAGAAGGCGTCGTCCGTAAGCACCTTGTCGAAAAGCGTCTGCGCGCTCAATTCGCCGGATTCGAGTTCCGCGCGCAGGGCCTGGGCCGCTTCGGCCAGGGGGCCTTCGGCCTCGCAGGTCAGCGCGAGCAGTTGGTCGAAGAGTTCGGCAGCCTGCTTTTCGTCCACGGGAAAGCGCTCGCGGCCGAGCAGCGGCTTGCCCTGGAGAACCTCATCGGGCGAGGCGAGCTGGTCCGCCGAGGGCAGGACGATGTTCGCCGCTTCACGGGAGGCGAGCTGCAAACGGGTCACGCGCTCCAGGAAATCCACCAGACTCCCGGGCAGGAGATTCCGGTTGCGGATCAGGGCCAGGGTGGCGTCGAGACGTTTTTCGAATTCGGGTCGGTCGTAGCTCATGTGCGCTCCAGGTTGATGTGGTGGTGTGAAACTATGAGGAAGAACGACGGCTGCCCATCTTTTTCTACCTACCCACAGTTTGACACTGATCCAATCAAAGTGAAGCAAAAAAAGGATGTTATTGTGCCATGAAAAACATGATGAAGGGTTTGCGCAAACCAAAACCTGGGGAATCCGGCGGGTTGGGAGTGTTATAATCCGATCAGGCCGAGATCGCCGCAGAGCAGTTCCAGGCATTGGCCGGGGCGGAGTTCGCTGTCCGGCGGCAGCACGGCCACGGCGTGGGCCTCGGCCAGGGCGCGCAGCGAGGGCCACTCGTCCCCGTGCAGCGGGACCGCGGCGAGCTGCCCGTCAGCGAGGTTCAGGGAGCAGGGCAGCAGCCACTCGCTGCCCCGGCGCGTGCGCAGCCCCGTGCGGAGCGCGGCGCGCAGTCCCGCGTCCGGAGGCAGGCCGCAGAGTTGCCGGGCCAGGGGCAGTGCCAGGCCGTGCAGGCAGGCGAAGACCGCGGCGGGAGGGCCGGGCAGGCCCAGCAGCAGCACGTTGGCCTTGCCCGCGTCGCGGCGCAGCGCGGCAAAGGCGTTTTTCCCGGGCCGGACATCCAGACCCGCGAAAAGGGTCTTGAATCCCGCCTGTTCCGCAGCCTTGCGGGCGTAGTCGCGCTCGCTGCGGCCCGTGCCGCCCGTGGTCACGATCAATGCGGGGCGCGGATTGAACTCGACGGTCTCGCGCAGGGCCGCGGTCACGGCGGCGAGGTCGTCGGGCAGCACGCTGCAATGCGCCGCTTCCAGGCCCCAGGAGCGCAGCAGGTTCGCGACCAGGACCACGTTGTCCGCGGGAATGCGGTCCGGGTCGCCGTGCGGCGCTGGCGCGGCCAGCTCGCTGCCCAGGCCGAACATGGCGAAGGCCGGGCGCGGGTGCACGGGCAGTTCTTCCACGCGGGCGCGCGTGAGCACGGCTCCTGCCTGGGAGGTGATGCGCGTTCCGCTGCGGGCCAGGAGGCTGCCTGCGGGCAGGTCGCCGCCCTGGGGCAGGATGAAGGCATGCTGTTGCGCCGGTTCGGAAAGAAGAATGGCCTGGTCTTGCGGGCCGGGAGGCTCGGCAAGGTTCTCGAAGGGGATGACGGCGTCGGCTCCCGGCGGCAGGGGGGCTCCCGTGAGGATGCGGACGGCCTTGCCCCGCGCCAGGGCTTGCGGCTGGCGGGCGTCCGCGGTCAGGCGTCCCTGGGTGGCGAGGCGCAGCGGGGTCTCGGCGCTTGCCGCGCCCGTGTCCTCGGCCCGCAGGGCATAGCCGTCCCGCAGGGAAACCGCGCATTCCGGCACGCCGATCTCTGCGCGGAGATCCGCCGCAGCGACGCGGCCCACTGCCTGCCAGGGGGGGAGGCGGAGGGGCGCGGGCCGGGGAGCGCTCCGCAGCAGCAGGGCCACGGCCTGCGCGCGGGTGGGGCGTTCTTTCCGGTCCGGCGTGGTAGATGCGTGCGGCGTATTCACCTCAGGACTGTAGGACGCGGCCCTTGTCGTTGTAAACCCAGAAGCGTCCTCCCCGGACATTGCCCACCAGGGTGATTCCGGTCTGGCGGGCCAGCTTCACCGTGAAGCTGGTGGCCACGGCGGTGGAGACCAGCACCGGGATGCCGATGCGGACCACCTTGAGCAGGATTTCCGAGGCCACGCGGCCCGTGGTCACGATCATCTTGTCGTCCACGGAAATGTTGTTCAGGAAGCATTCGCCGCAGATCATGTCGATGGCGTTGTGCCTGCCGATGTCTTCCCGGAAGAGGAGCATCTCGTCCGGGGTGCAGAGCGAGGAGTTGTGGCAGCCGCGCGTGCGCCCGTAGAGGGCCGAGCGGTTGTGCAGCTCCTCCGCGAGGGCGAGGATCTGTTCGGGCCGCACGCGCACGTCGCCGTTCAGCCGCCGTTTGGAAATGGTCTGCACGTTGCGCCCGAAGTTGGTGCCCTTGCCGCATCCCGAAGTGATGGACCGCTCCATGAGCCTGTCCTTCCAGGGATCGTGGCAGGTTTCCACGTCGGCCAGGATGCGTCCGTCCTCCTCGCGCACGTGCAGGTCGGTGATCTGCTCCGGGCTGGAAAGGAAGGCGTCGGACTTGAGAAAGCCCACGGCCAGGTATTCGGGCTGCTTGCCCGTGCAGAGCAGCGTGACCACCTCGCGTCCGTTGAGCCGGATGGTCAGGGGGATTTCCCGGATGGATTCCACGGGGGCCTTTGCAAAGCCGCCTCCGGAATACTCCATGACCTCATAGCGCTCTGAATCCATGCGTCTCTCCTGCTTTCCGCGCTCCCGATGGATAGTCGGTTCATTTTCATATATAGCTGGCCGACGCGAAGAGTTGCAACGTAAAATCATATCCCAGCGGTTTTGCACCGCTCGCGGGGGAGGAGCATGGGGCCGAAGATCGTCTGCATCGTGGGCAAGAAGAAATCCGGAAAGACCACTTTTCTCGAAGCGCTGGTCCCGGCGCTCAAGGAGTTGGGCCTGCGGGTGGGCACGGTCAAGCACGACGCCCATTCCTTCGACATGGACCATGAGGGCAAGGATTCCTGGCGCCATCGCCGGGCCGGGGCGGACAGCGTGGCCGTTTCCTCGCCGACGCAGCTGGCCCTGATCAAGAGCGTGGACCGGGAGCTGGGCCTGCCCGAGCTGGCCCTGGAATTCTTCGCGGATCGGCAGGTCGTCCTGGCCGAGGGCTATTTCCGCTCGGACATGCCCAAGGTGGAGGTGCATCGCTCCGAAGCCCACGCCGAACCGCTCTGCAACGCGGAAAACGCGGCGGAGAAGAAGCTCCTGGCCCTTGTTTCGGACACGAAGCAGGATCTCGGCGTGCCGTTTTTCGGCCTGGACCAGGCCCGCGAGGTGGCCCGGCTCATCGCGGACCGGCTGCTCGGAATCTGAGCAGGCTAGAGTCCGCGTTCCCTGGCCAGGGCCTCGGCGCGCGCCAGTTCCTGCGGGGTGTTCAGGTTTCGGAAGGAGAGCAGGTCCGGGTCGTGGGGCCGCAGGAGCGATACCGGCACCTCCCGCACGCGCACCTCGGAAAAGAAGCGGATGATCTTGAAGTCGCCCCGGTCCAGCTGGGCCTTGATGTGGGGCAGGCAGCGGCGCGAGTAGACCGCGCAGAGCGGCTCCCGGTAGCCGTCCTCCTTGAGGGGGGCGAGCACGTCCAGTTCGGGCCGGAATTCCTCCAGCAGGGCGCGCACCAGCCCCGGCTGGAGAAAGGGCACGTCGCAGGCGGCGAAAAAGGCGTGCTGGGCGCGCACGGCGCTCAGTCCGGCGTGGATGCCCGTGAGCGAGCTGCGCGCGTCCACAAGGTCCAGGGCCACGGGCAGGCCGTATTCCGCATAGGGTTCGGCCTCGCGCGCGGCAATGACGATTTCCTCGAAGATGTCCCCGTAGACCCGGAGCAGGCGGTCCAGGATCCTCCTGCCGCCCACCTCCACGAACGCCTTGCGCACGTTGCCCATGCGCGTTCCCAATCCTCCGGCGAGGATCACTCCGGCCACGTCGTTTCGCTTCATCGCTTGAGGATAGAGCAGTCCGCACGGAAAGAAAAGCGCGGACGCCGTTTTGACCTGCGGCTTGCGCCGCGTCAGCGGTTGATGCCGCGTTCCTTCATCAGCGCGTAGAGCCGCGCGCGGGAAAGCCCGGAAATGCGGCAGGCGTCGCGGATGTCGCCGTCCGTATGCAGCAGCAGGGTCCGCAGGTAGCCGCGCTCGAAATCGGAAAGAGCCTTGGCGCGGGCGTCGCGCAGGGGGGTGAGCTTCTCCGGGGGAACGGTCTCGGCCTGGGGTTTCCGCTTGGCTTGCGGGGTGCCCATGCCCGCGCTGACCATCTGCACGCGGATGTGCATGGGCAGGTGCCGTGGGTAGAGCAGGGGCTCGCTTCCGGCCATGGACACGGCGCGCTCCAGGGCGTGGAAAAGCTCGCGGATGTTTCCGGGCCAGTCGTAGTTCATGAGCGTGTCCAGGAAATCGGGCGAGAATCCCTTGCGCGGCAGGGAGAGCCGCTTGCAGACCCGGCTGATCTGGTAGCAGGCGAGCTGGTTGATGTCTTCGGTGATCTCGCGCAGGGGCGGCAGCTCGATGCCGATGCCCAGAAGCCGGAAATGCAGGTCGCTGCGGAACCCGTCGTTCTGGGCCATCTTGCCCAGGTCGCGGTTGGTGGCGGCCACGAGCCGGAAGTCCGAGCTTTCCTCCTGCGTGGCCCCGACAGGCCGGAACCGGCGGGTTTCGAGCACGCGCAGAAAGACCCGCTGCACCGCCGGGGGCAGCTCGCCCACCTCGTCCAGGAAAAGCGTCCCGCCGTGGGCCTGCTTGACCAGTCCCACGGCGCGGGAATCCGCGCTGGTGAACGCGCCGCGCTCGTGCCCGAAGAGCACGGACTCCGCCAGGGAGGCGGGCAGGGCCGCGCAGTCCACCACGATGAAGGCCTTGTCGCAGCGGCGGCTGTTTTCATGCACCGCCCTGGCGAAAAGCTCCTTGCCCGTGCCTGTTTCCCCGGTCACGAGCACGTTGGCCTCGCTGCCCGCCGCCTGGGCCACCTGGTCCAGGGCCGCGAGCAGGGCGGGGCCGTTTCCGATGATTTCCTTGCGCTTGAGGGCCACGGCGATGCTGCGGCGGGAGCTGCGGAAGCCTTCGATGCGGCTGATGACCACCAGGAGCCGCTCCAGGCTCGGCGGCTTGGCGAAGACGTTCCAGGCTCCGGCCCGGATGGCTTCCTGGGCCAGGTCGTGGTCGCCGGATTCCGCGAGCACGACCACTTCGGGCGCGTCTTCGCTGTGGCGGAGCTGGGAGAGGGTGGCGAGCACGTCGCCGTCCGGATGATTGTCCGCCAGGAACACGGCGGAGTAGGAATGAAGCTGGGCCATGCGCAGCCCTTTCGTGCGGTCGGAGGCGCAGTCCACCTCGATCCCGTTCTTGCGGAAAGACGAGGCGAGACGCTCCACGCAGGACTTGTCCTTGTCGATGATCAGCACTCGGGCCACGGCAACCTCCCTCGCGGCGGGCTGGTCCTCGGCTTGCCGGGCCTCCCCTGGGGAGAGCCCCGGCATGAATGAGCATGATACATGCTATGCTCCGGCGTCCGTGAATTGTCAATGCACGTAGAAAATTGGTTCGAAGCTGTTTCAAAAGCGCTCGAAATCGACTTGTGAACACTGTTTTGAGCCATATTCTTGCGCGGCAAGACAGCCCGGTGCACCCCGGCAAGCTCGGCGCAGGTGATGGTCTTTTCCCGGCGCGCCCTGGCAGGGGGCGCCTCCTCGCTCCGGACTCTCCAAGCATTCACCATCCGTCTTGCGCAGCAAGACAGGTCTTTCCCGACGAGATGGGAAATCCCCGTTTTTTCAATATGTCGCGCCTCCCGGCAGACCCGTTTCACGGACACGGACCCGGATTATCGGGCGAATCCCTTCCGGGCACGCTTCTTGAGATAGGGAGCAGGAGAACGCCGCGACCGGGTCGGCGCAGGCTTGGCCGCCCCGGCGGGAAAAAGTCGCTGCAAAGCCCGGATGATGCGCGTTTTCGCCGGGAAAGGGGCCGCAGGCGGAACATTCTCCAAGTCCCCAGGGCGAAACGCGCGGGAGTGGAGACAGCCGACCGGAGGGGGAGCCTTGAAGCGAAGAAAATGGAATCCGGAAACCAAGGCCAAGGTCGTGCTCGATGGGCTGCTCAACGGGCAGGTCAGCGAGGTTTGCCGGGAGTACAACATTCGCCCCGGCCAGTACTACAAATGGCGTGACTATTTCTTCACGCACTGCGCCAGGGTCTTCGAGGAGACGCCGCGCAGCCCGGAAGCGGCGGCGCTCGCAGCCGAAAACGAAAAGCTCAAGAGGCTCGTGGGCGAGCTGACCCTGGAACTGAACCAGAAGGGCAACAGTTAGGAGGGAGCCGAAGATGTCCAATCGCATCGGGGTCTACATCTGCCACTGCGGCAGCAACATCGCGGGCAAGGTCGACTGCTCCGGCGTGGCCAGGTATGCCGGCGGCCTGCGCGACGTGGTCGTGGCCCGCGACTACCAGTTCATGTGCTCGGATCCGGGACAGGATCTGATCATCGGCGACGTGCGCAATCTGGGGTTGACCCGCGTGGTGGTGGCCTCCTGCTCGCCGAGGCTGCACGAGAAGACCTTCCAGAAGGCCCTGGCCCGCGCCGGGCTGAATCCCTACATGCTCCAGCACACCTGCATCCGCGAGCACTGTTCCTGGGTCACGGAGGATCCGGACGAGGCCACGGCCAAGGCCATGATGCTCGTGGCCGCCGCCGTGGACCGGGTCGGGCGGCACCAGGAGCTGCATTCCCGCGAGGTGGACGTGCTCCCGGACGTGCTCGTGGTCGGCGCGGGCATAGCGGGCATCCAGGCGGCCCTGGACATCGCCAAGTCCGGCCACATGGTCCACCTCGTGGAAAAGGGGCCGTCCATCGGCGGGCACATGGCCCAGTTCGACAAGACCTTCCCGACCCTGGACTGCGCGGCCTGCATTTCCACGCCCAAGATGGTCGCCGTGGCCCAGGAGCCGAACATCAGCCTGCACACCTGCGCCGAGGTCAGCGAGGTTTCCGGCTTCGTGGGCAACTACAAGGTCAAGGTCCGGCTGCGTCCCCGCTATGTGGACGTGGACAAGTGCACGGGCTGCGGCACCTGCCTGGAAAAATGCCCGACCCGCGTGCCGAGCGAATTCGAGGAGGGACTGGGACTGCGCAAGGCCATCTACCGCAACTCGCCCCAGGCCGTGCCGAACACCCCGGTCATCGACCCGCTGCACTGCAAGAAGATCACCAAGGACAAGTGCGGAGCCTGCGAAAAGTTCTGCCCCACCGGGGCCATCGACTACCACCAGCAGGAACGCTTCATGGAGCTTGAGGTCGGCAGCATCGTGCTGGCCACGGGCTACGATACCCTCGATCCCACGCCCATGACCGAATACGGCTTCGGCCGCTACCCGGAAGTCTACACCGCGCTCCAGTTCGAGCGGCTGAACAACGCCACCGGACCCACGAGCGGGAAGATACTGATGAAGAACGGGGAAAAGCCCGAATCCGTGGCCATCATCCATTGCGTGGGCTCGCGGGACAAGAACCACCACGCCTACTGCTCCCGGACCTGCTGCATGTACGCGCTCAAGTACGACCACCTGATCAAGGATAAGGTCGGGCACCACGTCCAGGTGACCAACTTCTACATCGACATGCGCTGCTTCGGAAAGGGCTACGAGGAATTCTACGAGCGGGTCCAGAAGGAGGGCGTGACCTTTGTCCGGGGCCGTCCGGCCGAGGTCACGGACCAGGCGCGCACCCCGGAAGAGCGGGGCAAGCTCATCGTCGTGGCCGAGGACACGCTCTCCGGGCTGCCCCTGCGCGTGCCCGTGGACATGGTCGTGCTCTGCACGGCCATGCAGGCCCGCGACGACGCCTCGGAAGTGGCCCGCGTCTTCGGCATCTCCCAGGGCCAGGACGGCTTCTTCCTGGAAGAGCATCCCAAGCTCGGCCCGGTTTCCACGGCCACGGACGGCGTGTTCCTGGCCGGAGCCTGCCAGGGGCCGAAGGACATCCCGGACGCCGTGGCCCACGCCTCGGGCGGCGCAGCCCAGGCCCTGGCCCTGGCCGCGCGCGGCCGCGTGTCCATCTCGCCGACCACGAGCTGGATCAACCCGGACGTCTGCGCGGGCTGCCGCGTCTGCGTGGGGCTTTGCGCCTATTCCGCCATCGATTTCGACGAGCGCCGCAAGGTGGCCGTGGTCAACGAGGCCATGTGCAAGGGCTGCGGCTCCTGCGCGGGCTACTGCCCGTCCGGCGCGGCCCAGATCAAGCACTTCAACGAGCCGCAGGTCTTCAGCGAACTGGAGGGGCTGCTCTCGGAACTGCGCGGGGCCGGAGGCCCGGCGGTGCGCATCAAGGTGGAAGACGGCGCGCGCGACAAGATGACGACCTGAACCACGGAAACATCTGAAGCAAGGGGAGGACGATATGGACGCTCACGCGGCGCAGGCCGAGGCAATGGAAACCGGGACCGCGGGCATGACCGGGACCGGGGAGCAGTTCGAGCCCACCATCGTGGCCTTTGTCTGCAACTGGTGCACCTACACCGCCGCCGACCTGGCGGGAACCTCGCGCATGATCCAGAAGCCGAATCTGCGGCTGGTGCGGATGATGTGCACGGGCATGGTGGATCCCAAATACGTCATCAAGGCGCTGCTTTCCGGCGCGGACGCCGTGCTCATCAGCGGCTGCCACCCCGGCGACTGCCACTACATCAACGGCAACTACAAAGCCCGCAGGCGGGTCAAGCTGCTCAAGGAGATCCTGCCGCAGTTCGGCGTGGACACCCGGCGCCTGCGCCTGACCTGGGTCGGGGCCAGCGAGGGCAACGAATTCGCGGCCACCGTGAATTCGCTGGTGGAGGAAATTCGTGAGCTGGGGCCCATCGAAAGCCGCAGCCTCAGGGCGATCTAGGCAGGGGGAGAAAGAAGATGACCACGACGGCGAAGCTCGAAGTGCAAAACAACGATCCCGTGGCCGCGTTGCAGCGGATGATGCGCAAGATGCTGGAATCGGGGGGGGTGGGCGGCGTGCTCGCCCCGCTGCATCTCGGCGGAGGAATGCCCATGCCCAGCCTGGTCACGGACCCGGACGAGCTGGTCCGGGCCGACCCGCTGGCTCCGGCCTTTCCCATGAACGGGGCCAAGATGCTCGCCCGGCTGACCAGGGGGCACGGCGACGAACGCATCGCCGCGGTGATGCGGCCCTGCGAGGTCCGGGCCTTTGTGGAACTCTGCAAGCTCAACCAGGGCAGCCTGGACGACGTGCTGCTCGTCTCCGTGGACTGCCTCGGCGCATACGGCAACACGGACTACCTCCGCTTCAAGGGCGAGGACGACCCGATCCAGAGCACCCTGGGCTTTCTCGGCAAGGTCGGGGGGAGCAAGGAAACCGCGCGCGGCGGGTACGACGTGGCCGGGGCCTGCCGGGTCTGCGAACACCCCGCGACCCAGATGGCCGACGTGAGCGTGGGCCTGGCGGGCGTGAACCTGACCGAGGCCCTGCCCGTGATGGCCAACACGGCGCGGGGCGAGGCCCTGCTGGCCTCGCTGGGCCTGGAGGACTGGGAACCGCAGCCCGCCAGGACAGAGGCCCTGGGCAGGCTCGTGGAAAAGCGCACGGCCGAGCGCGACGCCATGTTCGAGCGCACGGCCGCGGCCACGGGCAGCCTGGGCGACCTGGCCGAATACCTTTCCAGCTGCGTGAATTGCTACAACTGCCGGGTGGCCTGCCCGGTCTGCTACTGCCGGGAGTGCGTCTTCGTCACGGACGTGTTCGACCACAAGCCCTGGCAATACCTCGGCTGGGCCAAGCAGAAGGGCATGCTCAAGATGCCCACGGACACGGTCTTCTACCACCTGACCCGCATGGCCCACATGAGCACCGCCTGCGTGGGCTGCGGCCAGTGTTCCAACGCCTGCCCCAACGACGTGCCCGTGATGGAGCTGTTCCGCACGGTGGCGGCGCGCACGCAGCAGGGCTTCGGCTACGAGCCGGGCCGGAGCATGGACGACGCCCCGCCCCTCTCGGTGTTCAAGGAAAACGAGTTCAACGAGGTCGTCTCGCACATGGCCTAGGCTGCAATGGAGGACGCGATGCGCAAGGAATACGGAGCATTGGTGGTCGGAGCCGGCATCGGCGGCATCCGCGCGGCCCTGGATCTGGCCGTGTCCGGGCACAAGGTCGCCCTGGTGGACCGCAGGCCCAACCACGGCGGCATCCTGACCCAGCTCGACCATCAATTTCCCAGCGACAACTGCGGCATGTGCAAGATGCTGCCGCTCATGGCCCGGGACTCCTCCAGCCAGTACTGCCTGCGCAAGGGGTTGTTCCACGACAATATCGACATCTGGCTGAACACGGAGCTGACCGCGCTGGAAGGCGACCCCGGCCAGTTCCAGGCCACCCTGACCCGGCGTTCGCCCCTGGTGGACCCGCAGAAGTGCATCAGTTGCGGCGCGTGCGCCGCGGTCTGCCCGGTGCGGGTGCCCAGCGAATTCAACGCCGGGCTGTCCCAGCGCAGCGCCGTGTACCTGCCCGTGCCCCACGCCATTCCCAACCACTACGTGGTGGACCTGGACAACTGCGCGCGCTGCTGGAAGTGCTTCGAGGCCTGCCCCACGGGGGCCATCGACTTCAAGCTCGACGAGCGCGGGGGCTTCCGCATTCTCGCCGTGGTGCCGGACGCCACGGATTCCCAGCTGCTCCTGAACCTGCTCGACCAGGCCGGGTTCCCGGCCCTCTTCGCCCGGGACCAGGACAAGGCCCTGGACATGCTCGCGGACGGCGAACCCGCCGGGCTGCTGCTCCTGGACATGGCCCTGGGCGAGAGCGGGGTGGAGCGGGTGCTCAGCCGGGCCGCCGAGCTGCGGCCGGAGATGCCCGTGGTGCTGCTGGCCGGACCGGACGAGGCGGAAAAGGCCGTCGAGCTGGTGGAGCAGTCCGCGAGCGCGCCTCCGGGCGCGGCCACGGGCAAGAACGCCCGCGAGTGGATCGCGAAGCCCATCGAGGAAGGCACCTTCGTGCCCTGGCTGGACAAGCTCTACGTGCGCCTGGCCTCGGACGAGACCCTGACCTTCGACGTGGGCGCGGTGATCCTGGCGGGCGGTTTCGACTGCCACGATCCCGGCCCGAAGAACGACGTGCTCGGCTACGGCAACTATCCCGGCATCGTCACCGCCGTGGAGTTCGAGCGCATGCTCTCCTCCTCCGGGCCGACAGGCGGCAAGGTCGTCCGGCCCGACGGCGCGCCCGTGCGCCGCATCGCCTGGCTCCAGTGCGTGGGTTCCCGCGATCTCAAGAAGGGCGTGAACTATTGCAGCTCCATCTGCTGCATGTTCTCCATCAAGGAGGCGCTGCTGGCCCGGAAGGCGTTGGGCGAGGGCACCGAGGCCACGATCTTCTACATGGACATGCGCACCTTCGGAAAGGATTTCCAGCGCTACCGCGACCGGGCCGAGAGCGAGCAGGGCGTGCGCTTCGTGCGCAGCCGTCCGCACTCGATCATTCCGGCCGAGGGCGGCGGCCTGAGCGTGGGCTGGTTCGGGGACGACGGCGTCCAGCACGAGGAGTCCTTCGACATGGTCGTGCTGGCCGTGGGGGCCAAGCCCCCGAAGGGCGTGGACAAGCTGGCCCGCGCCGCCGGAGTGGAGCTGAACGAGCACGGCTTCGTGGCCACCCGGCCCCTGGCCCCGGCCCGCACCAGCCGCCACGGCGTGTTCGCGGCGGGCGCGTTTTCCGCCCCGCGCGACATCGCGGAATCCGTGATCATGGCCGGAGCCGCGGCCCAGGGCGCGGCAAGGCTGATCAAGATCCACGACGTGCTCGCCGGGCTGCACGAGGAGGCCGCGCCGGAGTACCCGGACGTGTCCCGCGAGGAACCGCGCGTGCTCGTGGCGGTCTGCTCCTCCTGCCCGACCCTGGAACAGCGCCTGGATCTGGAGCGGCTTTTCGGCAGGCTGGAAGCCCTGCATTCCGTGGTCAGCGTGGCCCGCGTGGGCTCCTCCTGCACGGCGGAAGGCTGGGGCGAGGTCGAGCGGCTGGCCCGCGAGCTGAAGCCCAACCGCATCCTCATCGGCGCGTGTATGCCCTACGCCTACGTGCCCCGGCTCCGCGAGCTGGGCCGCGCCGTGGGCCTGAACCCGGCGCTCATGGACGTGGTGGACATCTACACCCCGACTTTCCCCGGCGGCGTGGACGACAAGCGGCGCATGGAGCGGGAGATCTACGCCGTGCTGGCCACGGCCGTGGCCCGGCTGGAAGGCGCGGACCCGGTTCCCCCGCCCGTGACGGTGAACGTGACCAAGGCCGCCCTCGTGGTCGGGGGCGGGGTCGCGGGCATGACCGCTGCCGCGGCCATCGCGGACCACGGCTTCGAGGTCTGCCTCGTGGAAAAGGAGGAGCAGCTCGGCGGCATGTCCATGCGGCTGTACTCCACCCTGGAGGGCGCGGACCCGCGTAAGCACATGGAAGATCTCGTCACCCAGGTGGAGAAGCATCCCAACGTCAAGGTCTTCAAGGATACGCGGGTGGCCCTTTCCGAGGGCAGCGCGGGCCGTTTCCGCACCGCGCTGTTCACCCCGCGCGGCCCGGTCACCTTCGAGCACGGCGTGACCCTTCTGGCCACGGGCGGCAGCGAGGCCAAGGTCTACGACTACGGCTTCAAGGTCCACAAGTCCGTGATGACCCAGCTGCGCCTGGAAGAGGCCCTGGCCACGGGAACCCTGGACGTCACGGAGCTGAAGCGCGTGGTCATGATCCAGTGCTGGCGCTCGCGCGAGGAGGAGCGGAACTATTGCAGCCGGGTCTGCTGCTCCCAGGCGCTCAAGAACGTGCTGGCCCTCAAGGCCCGCAATCCCAAGCTGGAGATCGTGGTCTTCTACCGGGACATCATGGCCTACGGATTCAAGGAGGCCTACTACACCGAGGCGCGCAGGGCCGGGGCCATCTTCGTGCGCTACGACCCGGAGCGCAAACCCGCGGTCGCGTTCGTGGAAGGCAAGCCCGTGGTCACGGCCCCGGACCCGATTCTCGGCCGGGACGTGGAGCTCGGCGCGGACCTGCTGGTGCTGTCCAGCGGGGTCGAGCCGGCCGAGGTGGACGACCTCGTGGAGATCTTCGGGGTCGAAACCAACCAGGACGGCTTCTTCCAGGAGGCCGAGTCCAAGTGGCGGCCCGTGGACTTCCTCAAGCAGGGCGTGTTCCTCTGCGGGCTGGCGCATTCGCCCATGAACATGGGCGAGGCCGTGGCCTCGGCCCAGGCCGCTGCCCAGCGCGCGCTGCGCATCCTCAGCGCGGAGACCATCGCCCGCGAGAGCGTGGTGGCCCAGGTGCGCGACTCGCTCTGCTCGCTGTGCCAGCGCTGCGTGGAGGCCTGCCCCTACGGCGCGCGCAGCGTGGACCTGGAACACGGGCGCATCCTGGTGGACGAAATCCTCTGCCAGGGCTGCGGCGCGTGCGCCGCGGTCTGCCCGAACTCGGCCACGGTCCTTTCCGGATACCACGACGCGCCTGTCATGGCGCTCATCGACGCGGCCCTGGAGCAGCCCTTCGGCCCGGCCAAGGGCTATTCCGCCGCCGCAAAGGAGCAGCACTGATGAACGCGAAGCATGCCGATCCCGCGGCGGAGATCCGCGAGCACATGGCCGCCTGCATGCAGTGCGGCACCTGCTCGGCCTCCTGCCCCAACGCGGCGTTCATGGACGTGAGCCCGCGCAGGCTCTGGCGGCTGGCCCAGCTGAACCGCATGGACCTGGTCGCGGCCAGCCGGACCTTCTGGATGTGCAGCGCCTGCTACATGTGCACGCTGCGCTGCCCGCGCGGGCTGCCCACCACCGAGACCATGTACGCGCTCAAGCGGCTGGCCGCGCGGACGGACGCCCCCGGAGCCAGGTCGCGCCAGGCCTTTTACCGCGCCTTTGCCGAAAATCTGGAGCATTGGGGCCGGGTGCAGGAGGGCGCGCTCATGAACACCTATCTGCGGCGCAAGGCCAACCCGCTGCTGGCGCTGTCCTTCGCGCCCCTGGGCTGGAAGCTGCTGCGCCGGGGCAAGATGCACCTGCCGCGCGGCGGGCACAAGGGACGGCTCGGCCCGCTGCTGAACAAGGTCCGCGAAATGGAGGCCCGGCCATGAAGTACGCCTACTATCCCGGCTGCTCGCTGACTTCGAGCGCGGTGGAATACGACATGAGCACCCGCGCGGTGCTCGCGGCCCTGGGGGCCGAGGTGGAGGAGATTCCGGACTGGACCTGCTGCGGGGCCGGCTCGGCGGAAAACGTGGGGCGGCTCATGTCCCTGGCCCTGCCGGCGCGCAATCTGGCCCTGGCCGAGCGCGACCTTCCGGGCCTGGAGATTCTGGCGCCGTGCAGCTCCTGCTACCTGAACCTGCGCCGGGCGCACGAGCAGGCCCGCTCCAGCAGGGCCGTCGCCGCCGAGCTGGGCGAGGCCCTGGACGCCGAGGGGCTGACCCTCACTGCCCAGGCTCCGGTGCGCCACCTGCTGGACGTGCTCGCGAACGACATCGGCCCGGAGCGGATCAAGGCGGCCTGCACGCGCGACCTCACGGGCCTGGCCATAGCGCCGTACTACGGCTGCCAGGCGCTCAGGCCCTATGCGGACTTCGACGATCCGAACAGGCCCGCGAGCATGGACGGGCTGATCCGGGCGCTGGGCGCGGAGCCGCTGGACTGGGACATGGGCGCGCGCTGCTGCGGGGCCTCGCTGATGGTCACGCACAAGGAGGCCGCGCTGGAGGCCGTTGGGGCGATCCTCGGCGCGGTGCGCGGGGCCCACGCCGTGGTCACGGTCTGCCCCATGTGCCAGATGAACCTGGAAGCCTACCAGGGCGAGGCCCTGGCCCGCATCGGCGGCGGGGAGCGCGTCAGCGTGCTCTACCTGCCGCAGCTCATCGGCCTGGGCCTGGGGCTGGATCAGAAGGAGCTGGGCATGGGCAAGAATCTGGCGCTGACGGAACGTCTGCGCGCCAAGCTGCGACGGGTGGACATGCCCATGGCGGCGCACGCGGAGCAGGGCAGGGGCGGAGAGGAAGACATTCAAACACCCGGAACAGGAGGGTGAGATCATGTTCAAGGACATCGTAGTCGGAGTGACTCCGAGCGGAGTGGACGAGTGTGCCGTGGAAGCCGCCATCGGTTTCGCGCAGCGTTTCGAGGCCAAGCTCTACATGGTGCACGTGGCGGGCATGGACAGCAGCTGGGGCGACATGCGTCACCTGGAGCCGTCCGGCGAGACCGAGCGGGTCAAGGGGCGCATCCTGGAGCATTACGCCGAGAAGCTCAAGGGCGTGGAGCAGCTCCAGGTGCACGTGGTGCCGGGAATTCCCCACGCCGAGATCCTGCGCCTGGCCCGCAAGGTCAATTCGGATCTGATCATCATGGGCCCGCACACCAAGGAACACGCCGAGAAGCGTTCGGCCATGTGGGGCATGGCGGGCAGCACCCTGGAGCGCGTGAGCCAGAAGGCCCGCTGTCCGGTGATGATCGTGACCCGCGCCACCCCCTACGGCGAGCACAAGTTCGAGAAGATCCTCGTGGCCACGGACTTCTCCGAGCAGGCCGAATGCGCCGTGAACTACGGCGGCCAGCTCGTGCGCCAGTACAAGGCCGCCATGACCCTGCTGCACGTGGTCAACACGGACGGGCTGGCCGGGCAGATGCCCGACGAGGAGCTCAAGCGGCTGGTGGCCCAGAACCGCGAACGCATGGAAGAGGAGTACGCCGACCGGCTCAAGGGAGTGGCCAGTTGCGAGTACGAGTGCGTCGCGGGCAAGCCCGCCATGGACATCCTCAAGGCCGCGCGGCTCACGGGCGCGGACCTGATCCTCATGGCCCACCATTCCAAGGAGATCGATCCGGAAAAGGCCTTCCTGGGCTCCACCGTGACCCAGGTGGCCCTGAACGCGACCTGCCCGACCATGAGCGTGAACCGCCACTTCGATTTGCGCTGCGGGCTGATGTACGAGCAGGACGGATCCGTGACCGCGGAACGGGCCGCGGCCGCCGCGGGCTGATGAACACCTGCGGACGGGAGGACGGGACCGCGAGTCCCGCCCTCCCCCATCCGCGCCCGGAATGCCGCTTGGACACGGAAGCGGAAGGAGTGAATCGATGCAGGAAGCCACGCAGAGCGCCACCGGGACCATCCCGCCCCTGATTCCCGGCGAGAGCGGATTTTTGAGCAGGGTCAAGGACATCCTGCCCCAGGGCGGCAACCTCTCCATGTGCCTGACCTGCGGGCTTTGCGCGTCGGGCTGTCCGGCGGCGGGGCTGCACGGCATGGACCCGCGCAAGTTCCTGCGGCTTTGCGCCTGGGGCCAGGACGAGGAGGCCACCACGACCCCGTGGGTCTGGATGTGCACCATGTGCTACCGCTGCGTGCACGCCTGCCCCATGGAGGTGAACATCCCGCAGCTGGTCTACGAGGCGCGCGCCTCCTGGCCCAGGGAGAAGAAGCCCAAGGGCATCGTGGGATCCTGCGACCAGGGCCTGCGCACCGAGGGGGCCAGCGCCGTGGGCATCTCTAGCGAGGATTTCGCCTTCGTGGTCGGGGACGTGCTGGAGGAGGTCCGCGAGGACCAGCCGGACTGGGCGGAGCTGAAGGCTCCCATCGACAAGGCCGGGGCGTATTTCTTCGTGAACCAGAACTCGCGCGAGCCGGTCAAGGAGCCGGAGGAGATGGTGCCGCTCTGGAAGATCCTGCATCTGGCCGGAGCGGACTGGACCTACGGCAGCCACGGCTGGGGCGCGGAGAACTACTGCATGTTCGCGGCAGAGGACGAGAACTGGAAGGCCGTGCTCGAAAAGCAGGTGCGCGGGGTGCGCGAGCTGGGCTGCAAGTCCTGGATCAACATCGAATGCGGGCATTCCTTCTATTCGGTCTGGGCCGGGTTGCAGCGCTTCCACATCGACCTGGACATCGAGTTCGACCACATCGTGCGCTGGTACGCGCGCTGGATCCGCGAGGGCAGGCTGAACCCCAGCAGCGACTGGAACCGCGAGCTGGGGCTGACCTTCACGGTGCAGGATCCCTGCATGGCCGTGCGCAAGTCCATGGGCATGGCCTTTGCCGAGGATCTGCGCTTCGTGGTCCGGCGCTGCGTGGGCGAGGAGCACTTCGTGGACATGGTCCCCAACGGGGTCAACAACTATTGCTGCGGCGGGGGCGGAGGATTCCTGCAGGCCGGGCTCAAGGAGGCCCGCCGGCGCTACGGCCAGGTCAAGGCCCGGCAGATATTGGCCACGGGCGCGCAGTACGTGGTCACGCCCTGCCACAACTGCCACGCGCAGATCGAGGATCTGTCCGAGGCCTGCGAGGGCGGCTGGCACACGGTCAATCTCTGGACCATGCTCTGCCTCAGCCTGGGCGTTCTGGGAGAAAACGAGCGGGCCTACCTCGGACCGGAGCTGGCCCGGGTGGGGCTGGGGGAAACCGCGGCCATAAAGGGGGAAGACCATGCCTGAAGCGACGATGAACACGTCCGGGGACAAGCCGCTGGTGGTGCCCGGCGAGAGCCGGTTCCTGAACCGGGTCAAGGAGCTGCTGCCCCAGGGGGGCAACCTCTCCATGTGCCTGACCTGCGGGCTTTGCGCGTCCGGCTGCCCGGCCTCCGGGCTGCACGACATGGACCCGCGCAAGTTCCTGCGGCTCTGCGCCTGGGGCCAGGACGAGGAGGTGACCACGACCCCGTGGGTCTGGATGTGCACCATGTGCCAGCGCTGCATCTACGCCTGTCCCATGCACATCGACATTCCCCGGCTGGTCTACGAGGCGCGGGCCGCCTGGCCGCGCGAGTCGCGGCCCAAGGGCATTCTCGGCTCCTGCGAGCAGGCCCTGAAGACCGAGGGCAACTCGGCCATGGGCGCGCGCAGCGAGGACTTCCAGTTCGTGGTCGAGGATATCCTGGAGGAGGTCCGCGAGGAGCAGCCCGACTGGGCCGACCTGGCCGTGAGCTTCAACCGGGAGGGCGCGGAATACTTCCTGAACCAGAACTCGCGCGAGCCCGTGACCGAGCCGGACGAAATGATTCCGCTCTGGAAGATTCTGCACACCGTGGGCGCGGACTGGACCTACTCCACGCGCGGCTGGGCCGCGGAGAACTACTGCATGTTCCTGGCGGACGACGCCTCCTGGGAGGCCGTGGTCCGCAACAAGGTCGAGGCCGTGGAGGCGCTGGGCTGCCGATATTGGCTGAACACGGAGTGAGGGCACGAACTCTTCGCAATCCGGTCCGGATTGCAAAAGTTCGGGATCAAGCCCAAGTTCGAGATCGAAAGCATCATCCGGCTCTACGCGCGCTGGATTCGGGAGGGCAAGCTCAAGGTCAGCTCCGACTGGAACAAGGATCTCGGCGTGACCTTCACGGTCCAGGATCCCTGCCAGCTCGTGCGCAAGGGCTACGGCGACCCCGTGGCCGACGACCTGCGCTTCGTGGTCAAGTCCGTCGTGGGCGAGGAGCACTTCATCGACATGGCCCCGAACAGGTCCAACAACTATTGCTGCGGCGGGGGCGGCGGGTATCTCCAGTCCGGGTTCACGGACGAGCGCCGCAAGTACGGCGACCGCAAGCTGCGGCAGATTCTGGAAACCAAGGCGGATTACTGCATCGCGCCCTGCCACAACTGCCACTCCCAGATTCACGACCTCTCGGAGCACTCCGGGCGGCATTTCCCTGTGGTCCACCTCTGGACCCTGATCTGCCTGTCCATGGGCTGTCTGGGTGAAAACGAGCGCGGCTATCTCGGCGACGACCTGGCCGAGGTCGGGCTGTAGAACGGCTCCCCTGTGCGTCCAAGGGCCGGTTCTTCGGAACCGGCCCTTTTCGTGCTCGGTTTTCCGGCGGGGATGAGCATTTTTTTTCGCGCATGTGTACGGGGGGTTGCCTTCATCCGGGAAATCAAGCAGGGTGTGAACGCCGTTTCAGAGGGGGCGGGGCGCTTCCCTTGGCGGCGATATTGCTGTATCGCCGTTTTTCGAAACGCCGGACTTCTTTTCCGCTGCACAGCCGTTCCTGGCGATGCGGTGGCTTTTTTTGTGTGTTCTCCAACAATCTTCGGAGCTGTTTTGCGTAATCTTGTCTCGATTGCGGTTCTTGCCGCTGTCCTGGTCTTTTTCGTTTGTTCCTCTCCGGCCCAGGCGCAGGAAACGATCCAGGTCTCCTTCAACCCCTATCCGCCCGCGGTCACGGTGGACGCCGACGGCAATCCCCAGGGCTACGACATCCGCCTGCTGGAACTGCTCGCCGAGCGTCTCGGCCTGCGGATCGAATACCACCATTATCCGTTTTCGCGCGGCCTGCGGCTCATGGAAACCGGCGAGATCGATCTGATGATCGGCGTGCTGCGCCGTCCGGAGCGGGAAAAATATCTCTTTTTCGTGCAGCCGCCCTACCAGAAGAGCGTGTCCACGGCGTTCTACGTGCGCAAGGGCGAGGAAGGGCGCATCCGCCGCCACGAGGATCTTTACGGCCTGAGGATCGGCACGGGCATCGACGTGCGCTACTATCCCCGCTTCGATGCGGATGCCCGCCTGGACAAGGACGCGGTGCGCGCCGGATTGATGAACTTCAAGCGTCTGATCGCGGGCCGCGTGGACGCGGTGGCCATGAACGAGGAGGTGGGCGACTACCGCGTCGCCGCCGACGGCTTCCAGGCCGAGATCGGCAAGGCCGAGTACGTGCACGTGGAATCGCAGGAGGTGCACGTGGTCCTTTCCAAAAAGTCGCGGTTCGCTCCACGCCTGGAGGAGTTCAACAAGGTCATGGCCGAACTGCTGGCCGAGGGAGCCCGCCAACGGCTCAAGGCCGAGTACCTTCGGGAGCAGCCGCCGGATGGGGATTAGGCGAGTGTTGCGCGGCGGGCTCCTCTCTGCCGCGCCGGGCCAGGGCCTGGTACTGGCACCCGGCGAGCAGGAAGAGCAGGCCGCTCGCATACGGGGAGAAGGCCTCCTCCTGGAAGAGGGAATTGACGAGGATGACCACCAGCGCGAGAATGAAGACGTATTCGCGCAGCGCTCCGCCCGCCGTTTCCAGAAGGCGGTGCAGCTCGACGGCGACCCTCCTGTAGAAGGCCACGAAGACCCCGGCGAAGACCCCCACCTGATAGAGCAGCACTCCCAGTCCGCTTTCCAGGGCGAAGTCCGCCCTGCCCAGATCCTGCCAGGCGGACCAGCCCGGCATCCCGAACTTCTTGATGAGCATGTATTGCTGGGACAGGTTTCCCCCCAGGCCGAGGCCGTTCCCCAGCGGATGCTGCGGGAACATCTTCAGGGAGGTGGTCAGTCCGATGACGTGCCAGTCCTTGACGGCGGTGCCGTAGATCACCGCCGCGACCACGTATCCCGCCAGCAGGGCGAAGGAGAGCGGGAAGTGGCGCTGGCCGAGCGCGCGCCTGCACCCCACGAGCGCGAAGGCGAAGAAGGTGGTGATGATCGCGCCCTTGACCCCCGTGACCACGGCCAGGAGCAGCACCAGCGCGGCCAGGGCATGGCGCCGCAGGTAGACCGCGATGAGGGCCAGCAGCGAGAGCAGGTAGCTCTGGCTGACGTGGTGCATGACGGTCCCAAGCAGCCGTCTGGAATAGATGTCGTGGATTCCCGGCAGGTTCATGAAGCGGAAATGCAGCCACTGCGAAACGTCCGTGCCGAATTCCCAGTCCACGTATTTGACCTTCAGGAACTCGTAGGAGGAGCTGAACTCGTACCAGGCGTTGTCCAGCAGCAGCTCCAGCAGGCAGATGAACAGGGAGACGAGCAGGAGCCGGTAGAGAATCCGGACGAGATACTCGAAAGGATGCTTCTCCCCGAAGAGCGCGCCGATGCAGAAGAGGAAGATTCCGTTGGCGTAGTAGCGGAAGTAGGAAGCCGCGGAGGAGAAGGAGGAACGCGAGGTTCCGATGGCGCCGTAGACGCAGAGGATCGCCAGCGTGGCCAGGATGTAGAGCAGGGTTTTCCGGTCCAGGATGCCCTTGAGCGCGACCACGGCCAGGGAAAGGGTTCCGAT
Organism: Paucidesulfovibrio longus DSM 6739; assembly: GCF_000420485.1. Taxonomy (NCBI): domain Bacteria; kingdom Pseudomonadati; phylum Thermodesulfobacteriota; class Desulfovibrionia; order Desulfovibrionales; family Desulfovibrionaceae; genus Paucidesulfovibrio; species Paucidesulfovibrio longus. Next base: position 485,642 of record NZ_ATVA01000012.1, read on the forward strand.
GATGGCGATGATGGCGAAATGCACGCCCTGGAGCAGGGTCAGGTCCGCCTTGGTCGAGATGAACGGCGAGAGGAAGGTATAGAGCAGGTTCTGGAAGATGATGCAGATCAGCAGGAAGATGACGGAGGAGGTCAGGTTGACGAAGAAGAGCATGGTCACGGCGAAGCAGGTCACGGCGATGCCGAGCGGGCCGGAAAAGATGTTCACGGCCGTGAACGCGGTGATCAGCAGGCCGCAGAAGGCCATGAGCGCAGCGATGTTGACGGAGACGGTTCTTTGCATCCTTCCTGCCCCGGCCTTGGAGCCGTGCGTTTCTTTCCGGGAATCCCGGCCTATCGGCAGCGCGTGCGCTTGCGCGCCTGCCTGTTGGAGATGAACAGCAGCGCGAGCGTCCCGAAATATGCGGCCGCGCCCGCCGCGACCAGCAGCCCGAGCCGGACGGCTCCTCCGCCTCCGGGCAGCGCCTGAATCGTGGCGTACATGGCCCCGGCCGCCAGGAGATAGGCCGCGGTCCTGCGCAGGTCGAGCCGCAGCCCCAGGCGCGCGCCCAGAAATGCGAAGCTGATGCCCAGGCCCAGGGCGTGCATCGCGATGGTGGAGAGGGCCGCGCCCAGCCCGGCCCAGCGGCTGATGAACAGGGGCTTGCAGACCAGGGCCACGAGCACCAGGACCAGGAACGCCTTGAAGAATTCCCTGGGTTTTTTCTGGATCAGGAAACGGATGTCCACATACTGGGACTTGAGCTGTTCCAGGAACGAGCTGACCGCCACCAGGGAGATCAGCGACGCGCCGAAGGCCGCGAATTCCGGTCCGAGCAGCACGAAGCAGATTTCCCTGCGCAGGGCCACGATGCCGAAGAACATGGGGATGGAAAACAGCAGGAGCTGGTCGAGGTTGAGGTTGAGCTGCTCGTTGGAGCGGTCCAGCCCGTGCTTGCGGAAGGCGTTGATGGCCAGGGGAAAGCCCACGAGCTGCACCGAGACGAAGATGACGTTCATGGAGAAGCGGGTCAGGTCGTGGACGGCGGAGAAGAGCCCGTTGGCCTGCTCGCCGTGGAAGTAGATCAGCAGCGACCTGTCCAGCCAGATGATGAAGAAGGTGAAGACCACCCCGCAGGACATGGGAAAGGTCAGCAGAAAGATGTGGCGGATCGCCGTGCCGGAAATGCCGCGCAGCACCTCGCGCGGCCGCCAGTGGCGGAAGATCGAGATCGCCGCGATGGCCGCCAGGGAGCCGAACAGCCCGACCAGGGCTCCTGCCACGCCGTAGCCCCAGTAGACCAGCAGCGTGCCCAGGAGAAGACCGAGCAGGGACTTGGTCAGGTTCATGGCGCTGTATTCCAGCGGGCGGATCGAGGCCCGCAGGAGTTCGAGATGCGTTTCGAACCAGGCGTGCAGCATCAGCAGCAGGGGAATCAGCAGCAGGGTCGGCAGGGAATAGTCCCCCAGGGAGACCAGGCAGATGGGCGCGGTGTAGGCCAGGGAGATCAGGCTGGAGAGGACGAAGGCCTTGGCCGCGATGCGCTTGACCTTGCGGTTTCCGGCTCCCTTCAGGGAAAAGCGCAGCAGCGCGATGCGGATCCAGTGGTAGAAGAGGGCGTTGCCGAAGAAGATCACGGCCACGATGAAGGTGTAGCGGCCGTATTCCTCCGGGCTCAGCAGCCGGGTGTAGAAGACGATGAGCAGAAGGCCGCACGCCGAGGGCAGGGCGCGTCCCAGGAAATAGAGAAGAAAGTTTCTGTGCATGCTCTCGGCTTGTTCCCTGCGGCTGCCCTGCCTGTTCGATTTTTGTTCCGTGCCTGCGGCGGTTTTGCCCGGCCGGGCCAAGGCCGGTTCATTGCGCCCTGAACCAATGCCTCAGCGAGCGCACCAGCCACTCGTGCTCCGCCGCCTCTGTCAGCTCCGCTCTTTCCCGGTCCGTTCGGACCAGCGCGGGAAGCATGTTCCTGTGGTCCCGCCAGATTCCCAGATCCTTCCATTCCTCGGACCCGGCGGCCGCGCGCCGGAGATAGGCGAAGGCCGCGGCGTGGTAGCGCCGCTTGTCTTCCTCGAAGTAGGCCCGCTCCTCCAGGGCGTAGTTGGCCAGGGCCAGGGAGAAGAATATCTGCGGATTGCGCGGGGCCAGCATCAGCACCGTGTCCAGATAATGCTCCGCGGCCTTGTATTCCTCATAGAGCAGGTCCGGGGCGTTGATGGCGCAGAGGTAGAGATAGAACCAGTTCTCCTCGTTGCTCGGCTGGAGCCGGGCCGCCTGCTTGAAGTATCCTGCGGCGGTGCGCAGGGTGAAGGCGTCCAGGCGCGGGTCGCCCGACGCGGCGAAGAGGTAGAGCTTGCCCAGTTCGCGGATGCGGTTCGGGTTTCCGGGTTCGACCTCCAGGGAGCGGGTCAGGCGCTCCTTGGGCAGCACGGCCAGGGGTCTGGTCATGTTTTCCCGCACGGGGTGGAGCGTCTCCGCCCGCAGCCGAAGATCGGCCTGCCAGGCGCAGACCGAGGCCAGGGCCAGCAGCCCGAGGGCCAAGCCCGGCTGGAGTAGCGCGCGTCCCCGCCGGGCGCTGCGGCCTTGGTCCGGCGCGGTTTCCTCCGCGCTCTGGAGCGGAGCCGTGAGAAAGAGCAGGGGCAGCGCGCAGACCGCCGCGAAGCAGAAGAGGTTCGCCGGGACGTGGAAGTTGAAGTCCACGAGGTTGTGCAGGGCGATGCTCACGAAAAAGAAGGACACGGCCCTGGCCATGCCCCGGTTCAAGGCGCGGCTGGGCATGTCCCAGGACCGGAAGCACGCGGCGATGAGCGCCGCGCTGAGGGCGGCGGCCAGGAGAAGGCCGGGCAGACCGAGTTCGATGCCGATCTGAAGCCAGTCGTTGTGCGTGTAGAAGAGGTTCGTCAGCCCTGCGAATTTTGGCATGGCCACGGCGGAATACGCTTCGTTGAAGTTGCCCAGGCCCACGCCCGTGAGCGGGTTGTCTCGGAGCAGCGGCAGGCTGGAGCTGAAGATGTCCAGGCGCATCTTCAGCTCCTCGAAGCTGACGAAGCGTTGCAGGACGTGGCTCGTGCCGATGAAGGCCAGGGCCAGCAGCACCGGGATGGAGCCGAGGAGCGCGAACCGCGTGACCCGGATGCGGGAGCGGGCGGCCGCGCCCGCCAGGGCCAGGACGGCTCCGGCCAGGAGCGCGCTGATCATGCCGCCCCTGGAACCCGTCAGAAAGAGGGTCGTGATGAGCAGGACGGGAACCAGGAATCCGGCGTCGGCTTGCAGCCGCACCACCAGCGGCACGCCGTTTCGCGAGCGGGCGCGGGCCTTGTGCCGGACGCGGCCCCGCAGCCAGACGGCAAGGGCCAGGGAAACCGGGATGCAGAGTTCCAGGAACCCCGCGAGATGGTTCCGGTTCAGGTATGTTCCGGTGACGAAGCCGGGATGCAGGGTGTTTTCCCACCACCAGATGCTCTGTCGCGGACCGAAGGTCTGGTAGGTGCCGTAAAAGCATTGGAAGAGGCCCATGGCCACGATGCAGAAGGCCAGGGTCCGGACGCGCTCGGTGGTGCGCAGCGTGGCGCAGGCGATGAAGAAGAGAAACAGCGCCGGAGCGTATTTGACGATGTCGTCCAGCGTGCGTTGCGGGTCGATGGAAAGAGGAATCCAGCCGGGCCCGTCCGTGACGCCGTTGAGCGTCAGCAGATCCCAGCGGGCTGCCCCGGCAGGGGAGAGCGCCCGGACCAGCCAGGGCGGAAGGGGCACGAGCTGGAGCAGCGGCAGAAGGCCGAAGAGCAGGAGCAGCACGGCCAGCCTGGCGGGCACGACGACGGGCCGGAAGACGACGGCTCTTTCGTCGGGCAGCCGCGCTATCCAGCAGCGCGAGGCGAACAGGACCAGCAGAAGCGCGGCGCAGCCGATGGAGGTGGGCGTCTGCGCGTTCAGGTAGACGCCGCCGAAGGCCAGCTGGTTGAATGCCAGGATGGCGAGCATTCCGTAAAACAGCAGAGAGTCGGCGAGAACGAGCGGCAGCGGCGGGCGCGGCGCGGCGACGTGTCTGCGGGTTCGGCGCGGGGCGGACATCGTGTCTGGACCCTGCTCAGACCGCAAGACGGATCGGGCTGCCCGCGGCCTTGGCGGGCGCGCCGCGGTTCTGCGGCAGCTCCTCGCCCAGGAGCACGGCCAGGGGGTTGTCGCGGACGAGCAGGCAGGCTTCCTCCTCGCTTTTCAGGAGCGCGGCGGCTTCGTTCACGGCCCGGAGCAGCTCCGGCGGCCTGCCGTCCCGCGAGTGGGCGTCCGAGGCGAGCAGGTGGACCATGCGCCTGCGCAGCAGGGACTGGGCGCATTTCCTGGCCGGTCGGCCGAACTGGCCGCAAAGGCTGGAGGCCGTGACCTGGACCAGCGCGCCGAGATCCACCAGGGTCCGGAGCGCCTCCGGATTGCGCTGGACCTCGTGATAGCGTTCGGGATGCGCGATGACGATGCGCGCGCCGAGCAGGCGCAGCTCGAAGAAGAGCGCGTCGAAGCCCTGAGGAATCCCGAAAACGGGGAATTCGACCAGCACGTAATTGGTGTCGTTGATCGTGGACAGCCCGCCTTCGCGGAAAAGGAGCGGCAGCTCCGTGCAGGCGTGGTTTTCCGCGCCGGGCAGCACCGTGATGCGGATGCCTTCGGCGTCGAGCCGTGCGTTCAGCTCCCGGACGCGCTCGCCCACGGCCTCCCTGCTGATGCCGTAGATGCCGTCGAAGCAGTGCGGCGTGGCCACCATGGTGGTGATGCCGTCCGCTTCGGCCCGGCGGCACATGTCCAGGCTCTCCTCCATGTCGGAGGGGCCGTCGTCCACGCCGGGAAGGATATGCGAATGCAGGTCTATCATGCCGTCAAATTCGTGTGATGTAGTGTGTCTTCTTTGGTCCGCCACGTTCCGTATCCCCGGAGGAGTCTCCGTAGTAATAATAGTAGTAGTGGTTGTAGTAGTAGTCGCCTTGCGTCTGATCCACGTTGTTTAGGACCGCTCCGAGAATGTTGGCTCCGGATTCGCGGATTTTTTCTATGGCGTTTCGCGCTGGGCCGCGCCTGGTCTCAAACGCGTGGCAGACCAGGATGACCCCGTCCGCCTGGGCGGCGAGGATCACGGCATCGGCCACTGCCGTGACCGGGGGCGTGTCGATGATGATCCTGTCGTAGCGCTGGCGCACGTATTCGATGAACTGGGCCATGCGCGGGGAGCTGAGCAGCTCCGTCGGGTTCGGGGGAATCGGCCCTGCCGGGCAGAAGAAGAGGTTTTCCTGCTCCGTGGCGAAGCTGACGGTCTTCTGCCCCTGGATGTTGGTCAGGATGTTCGTCAGCCCCTGGGGGGCCTGCTGCTGGAAGAATCGGTGCAGCCTCGGCTTGCGCATGTCGCAGTCGATGAGCAGGGTGCGCGCGCCCGTCTGGGCGAAGGTGGCCGCGAGGTTCGCCGAGGTGGTGGACTTGCCTTCGCCGGGCGAGGAGCTGGAAACCTGGATGACCTTGGGCGCGACCTCGGCCTTGGAGAAGAGGATGCTCGTGCGCAGGCCCCGGTAGGCTTCGCTGCATACGGATCGCGGTTCCGTGATGGTGATCAGCGGTTCCGGACCGTCGAGCAGGGGATCGATCTCGAAGGCGGGGATGTGTCCCAGGAAGGGGATCTTGAGCACGTCCTTGACGTCGTCCGGGGTCTTCAATGTGTCGTCGAGATATTCGGCGAAAAATGCGAGCCCCACGCCGAGGGAGAGGCCGAAAATCAGGCCCAGGGCCATGTTCAGGAGTTTCTTGGGCCGGTGGATTTCCTGGGGAACCTCGGCCTTGTCCACGATGCGGATGTTGCCGGTGTTCATGCTCTCTTCGAGCGAGGCCTCCTTGAAGCGCTTGATGAGCAGGTCGTGCATTTCCTCGGCGGTCTTCACCTCGCGCTTGAGCGCGTTGTACTCGGTGGAGAGCTTGTTCAGCCCCAAGGCGGCCATCTTCTGCTTGTCCAGCGCCTCGATGAGCGAGCGTTCGCGGGCGAGGGCCGCGTCGTATTCGCTCTTCAGCGAGGCGACCACCTGCTGCGCTTCCAGACGCATCCGCGAGCGCAGATTGCTCAGCTCGGCCTTGATGGCCTTGATCTGGGGATGGTTCGGCCCCTTTTTCTGTGAGAGTTCCGAAAGAGTCTTGACCAGCTCGACTTCGCTTTCCTTGATGGACTGGATGAAGTCGTTGTTCAGCACTTCGGGAATGGCTTCGATGGGCGTGCCCTTTTCGAGCGCCAGCCGGGTCTGCTCGTAGCGGGTCTGGGCTTCGACGCGCAGGCCCTGGACCTCGATGACCTGGGTGTTGATCTCCGCGAGCTTCTGGGCCGTGACGTTTTCCTCGTCCTCGGTGAAGTCGGTGATGATGTCGTGCTTTTCGCGGAAGGCCTGAAAGCGTTTCTGGGCCTCGTCCACCTTGTCGCGTTCTTCCTGGATGCGCTGGTTCAGCCAGTTCACGGCGTCGTTGACCGCTTCGAGCTGCACGCCGAGGTTATGGTCGATGTAGGCCCGGGCAAAGGCGTTGGCGATGTCCGCCGCGGCCTTGGGATCCTTGGCCACGAAGCCGATGTCCACGATGCGGCTGTTGCGGATCGGGGACACGTCCAGGTTGTCCTCCATGGCTTCCAGCAGGTCTTCTTCCACCCGCGCGAGCCTGGCCGCTGTCTTTTCCGCCTCGGTCATGCTGAAGTTGAAGAAATCCCTGATCTTGGAGAAGTCCACGAGCTTGTCCGGAAAGAACTCCTCGCTGTGGTAGAGGTCGAGCTGCCGGGCCACCTGCCGGGCCACGGACCGGCTGCGGATGATCTCGTACTGGGTCTGGTAGTAGTCGCTCGAACTTCCTTCCACGGACATGATCTCCTCGAAGGAGACCACGTTGGGGTTGTCCTTCTCGATGACGATGCGCGTCACGGCCTTGTAGACCGGGGTCATGGCGAAGGAGAGGAAGGTCACGACGACCACGACGAAGAGCGTGGTGATCGCGATGAGCCTGCGGCGTTTCCGCAGGACGAGGAAATGCTCAAGAATATTGAAATCGTTGAATACTTCTGTGCTCATGGACTATCTTCTGCTCGTGTAGGAGGCCGGAACGAGGATGATGTCGTTGGGCCGGATGAAGATGTCGCCGCCGTCGTAGCCCTTTTCCGCGATGTCGCCGACGCGGACCCGCAGCACCTCCTGCTTGCCGTCCTGCAGGCGCACGATGGTGGAGCGGTTCGGCTCGGCCTTGTAGGTGTAGCCCCCGGCCATGCCGATGGCTTCCACGATGGTGATCCGGCGCTCGGGCTCCTCGAGCACGTATTCTCCGGGCGTGTTGACCTGGCCGAGCACGAAGATCTTGTCCGGCTTGGGCACGTAGATGATGTCGTTGTCCTGGAGCGGGAAGTTGGCGTAGAGATCCTGCCCGGAAACCAGGCGGCGCACGTCGATGTCGATGGCCAGCCGCAGGCCGGGCTGGAAGGCGTCGGCGTTGCGGATCAGCGTGGCCTTGAAGATGTCGTGCGCGTCGCGTTGCTGGTAGGCGTTCTTGCGCGCCTCGGCCAGCACGTCGAGCAGCTTGACGGAACTGGTCAGAGGGTAGCGCCCCGGCGAGGGCACCTTGCCCAGCACAAGGACGTGCTGGCTGAGATATTCGGCTACGGAAACGCTGACCTGCGGGTCCACCAGCACGCCGCGCTGCACGTAGAGGCCTTCCAGGTTGCGTTCGATCTCCGGGGTGGTCAGCCCGGCCACCTTGATCTGGCCCAGCAGCGGCAGGGTGATGGTTCCGTCCGAGGTCACGGGGACGGTCTCGCGGGAGAGGTCCGGCTCCTCGTAGACGTCCACCCGGAGCACGTCGTTGCCGCCCACGCGGTAGTTCTCCTCCACGACGGTGTGGCTGTAATAGTCGGAATTGACGTATTCCAGCGCGGTCATGGGCACGGCCTTGGCCACGAAGCTCCGCACCTGCGGAGGCATGGCGTCGTCGGTTCCCTGGGATTGGCGGATGCGTTCGACCTCTTCCCATTCGGCGGGGTCCAGGGCGGCGAGCGAGGAGTCCGAGGGCTTGAGGACTTTGAGCGTCGGACCGGAACAGGCGATGATCCCGGGCAGGATCAGCAAAGTCGCGGAGAGGATCAGCAGGCGGGCAATGTTCATCGTACGCATCCAATGATCTTGTGGTGCCGTTGAAAAGAAAAAGAGAGCCGAAGCGGACGCGGCGGAACAGTCCGCGCATGGGGAAGGCGTTTTCCCCATGCGCGGGCGGCGACCGGGATGGTCTAGCCTCCGCTCGTCCCGCCGGGGGCGCCGAGACCAGCGCCGGCCACGTTGGTGCCGCCGATGGACGCGGCGGCCTGGGCGTTGGCCAGCGAGCCCTGGGCGGCTTGGCTGGCGGCGGCGACGGCGCCGAAATCACCGGCTCCGAGGCTGGCCGAGGCCTGGGCGGCCTGGCTGGCAGCGGCCTGGGCCATGGAAGCCATGGCGTCCGCGGAGAAGCTGGCCACGGTGGCCGCGTCCACTTCGGCCTGGGTGGTGGCGCTGGCGAATCCTCCGGCTGCCTGCGCAAAGCCCTGGCCGGAAACGGCGCTGGCCTGGGCTGCGGCAGCGTGGGCCACGGCCGCGTCGCCTATGGCAGCGGCTTCTTCGGGGGTGGTCGCGGCGGCCATGGAAGCCGCGAGTCCCTGGGCCGTGGAGAGTTCGCTCTGCGCGGCGGCCATGGCGGCCTTGGCGGAATCAAGAGCGGCCTGCGCCTCTTCGGCGGCCATGGCGTCTCCGGCGGCAACGGCGCTGTCCACGGCGGCCTGGGCCGCTTCCACGGAGACGGCTGCGTTGTTCACGGCCTGCTGCGCGGCGGATACGGCGCTGTCCACCTCCGCCTGGGTCGCGGCCAGGGCCGCCCCCGTGAACAAGAGCAGCAGCAGGACGACGCCGAAGGCCGTCGTGGCGCTGATCCGTTTTCTCTTATGATGCATGGATTCCCTCCTTTTGAGGAATGGCTCGTTCCGTAGTTATCTCGACGCCACCAGGAGCATGGCGTTCTCCCGCTTGGCCCACATCTGTTCGAACCTCGGCCGCGGAATCCTGACCTTGCCGTACATGGGGTCCAGCACCCGGACGGAGTCCTCGTCCACCTCCATCACGAGCACGAAGTGGCTGTATTCGAGGATGGCGACGTTCTTCAGGGTCTCGTAGGCCGGCCCCACCAGGGGCGCGCGGGCCGCGAACTGCATGCGGTACTCGTTGTAGCTGATCATGATCGGCACCATCACCGGGCGCTTTTTCGTCAGCTGTCCCTCCAGAAAGTTGATGTTCCCCGTAATGCCGAACGCCTGGAGCCCGGTGCCGGCCGCGATGTCCTTGAGCTCGCCGACCGTGTAGCCCGTGCTCCGGTTGCGGGGCGGGGTCTTGTCCAGGATGGTCCGCTGGTCCGCCTCCACCCCCCAGTATTCCAGGAGGCTTTGCAGGCAGGCCGCCCCGCAGCTGTAGCTCTCGACCTGCTTGTGAAAGGCGAGTTCGATTCCGTCCGTGGACGCCAGGCAGAGCAGGGCCAGCAGCAATGCCGGGACGCAGAGCAGGGCGGTTTTGGGGACGGCGCCGCGCATCGTCCTACCTGCTGCGAACCGTGGCCATGGCCAGCTCGCGCGGGGAGAACAGCTCGGCCAGGGTTTCCTGGCTGAAGCTCAGCGCGCGCTCGAACTGAAGCCCGATCTTGTCGCCCACCATCCATGACAATGCCGCCGGGATTTCCGACAGCTGCATTTTCTTTTTGCCGTTGACCTCTATTTCCAGGGAAAGGCGCGTCACTTCCGGCGGCGGAGCCTGTCCCTTGGCCAGCTTGATGCCGATTCCGCCCTTGCTGATGTCCACCAGGCAGCCTTCGCAGACGACCTGGTTGTCCGCGCCGAGCAGGCTGACCTTGGCCGTGTCCGGGGCGGTCGTGATCCGGGCGAAACGTCGGCCGTCCGGCCGCCAGACCTGGGCGGCGATCCTGCTGACCGTCTCGACGATGGACCGGCGGCGCGCCGCGGCGTAGCCGAGCACGAAGGGCGGCAACAGGAAGAAGGCGATCTGGAACAGCGTGCTGAGAATGTGCGGGGTCAGCGCGTAATCCCCGCCGGAAACCGAAGAAACGGGATTCTGCTGCTCCATCTGCTCCAGCTGCTGAAGCTCGGCCGGGTCGAAAGATTTGCCCTGGGCCAGCGCCTGCGCGGGCGCGCCCGAAAGCAGGACAACGGCCAAGAGAATCCACGCCCCTTTTTTCAGGAGCGCGGGCAGGGTTGGAATGGTCCTTGCGTAAGGCGATGTCGTGATCCGCATGAATATCTCGATCCCTGAACAGATGCGCCGTTCAATTTACGGTAAGATAAGCAAGAGCTGTTCCGGGCGGACCGGGCAGGGGGGGCGGAAAGCGAAGCCGGCGGCGAACCCTTGCGAGACGCCTGTTTCAGGGGGGTCAACCTTTGGGATGTCCTTACGTATCCTCGGATTTGAGCTCGTAATCGCAAGACGAAAAAACAGGAATAATTCGCAGATGCCGGAGTATCGGATGCAACCTCCCGTTATGCAGCGGTTTTCAGCGTTCCGAAATTGTCGAACGCGTCCGGGAAAATCGGACCCTCAACGGGGCGGTTGCGGTTTCCGCAAGGTTGCTCCACGGCAAGCGCATGATTTTTCGGGTCATCATGGTGGCGAAGATGCGCTCTGAGGCAGGGGGGGCGCAGGCTTCCCGGCCTCCGGGGAGGTATGCCGCGCGCGGCGGGGTTCTGTGCGTCCTGGCGGCGCTGGTGGCCGCCGCATGGATTGGTCCGGCGGTTTTGCCTGGGCAATGCGCCGAGCGGGACGCCTCTGCACCTCCGGGGACCGCCTCGGCCTGGTTGGCGGCGGCCAGGGCCGGGGACGGACGCGCCCAGTTCGAGATCGCCAGCCTGCATCTTTCCGGCCAATGGGGCGCGCAGGACGAGGCCCAGGCCATCTACTGGCTGCAACGCTCGGCCGAGCAGGGGTTCGCTCCGGCTTTTCTGCTCCTGACGCATATCTATTCGCATGGAACCGGACTTCGGCCCCCTGATCCGGGGAAGGCCGCGCTCTGGGCAGCCCGTCTCGTCAATTCCGAGCACTCCGGACTTGCGGAAACGCAACACACCGCGGGAACCTGGAGCAGGGACGGGAACGCGCGCGTGCGCTTGTCCGAGGAGGAGGTTCTGCTGCTGCAAGTGCTGCGTTCCGACTACGCGGAACGCATGCAGGGCGCGGGAGCGCCGGAAACGGGCAGCGACGGGAACCACGGCGAGATCCTCTCGCGCCGCCGCAGGCTGGCCGAGCAGCTCAATTCGGGACTGACGCGCCAGTCGCGCTGGGTCGTGGATCCGTTCAGCACCTGCCTGATCTGGTTTCAGGAACCCCAGGGCGACGAATTCGTCCGCTGGGACGGGATCTGCGATGCCGAGGGGTTTGCCACGGGCCGGGGCACGCTTTCCTTCCGCTCGCAAAGCAACGGTCAGATAACGCGCTGTTCGGGAATCATGAACGCGGGCATCATCGTGGAAGGCGAATTCATGGAAGGGGAGTGAGCGTCCCAAAGTGGAAAACCGCAAGGCGTGGACAGGAGCGGCGCGAGGCCGCGCGCTTTTCCGGCTGTCCGGCGTCTTGGCGCTGGTCTTGCTGCTGGTGCCGTTGCGTGCGACCCTGTATCCCGACATGACCATCAAGATCGTGACCATGAATTGCGGGGACGGCAATTCCGAGACCAGCGCCTATGAAGCTGTGCGGGAGATCCTGCGCGGGCAGGGGCGGCCGGACATCGTGTTCCTTCAGGAGCCGCGCATGACCGCCGGGGAAATGCGCCGTTTCTACGGCTACGGCAACGCCGTGGTGGGGGCTTCCGGCGAGCCCGCCTACTGGAGCCCGGCCGTGCTCACGGACTACCCCGTGCGCAAGGTCTGGGGCGTGCCCTTCGACGGCACGTTCGAGGGGCGCGACGTGGCCACCTGCGCCCTGCTGGAGATCGAAGGGGAGCCGTGCCTGGCCTGCTCGGTGCATCTGGAGCACGTGGCCGCGTTTCAGAGAGGCGCGGACCAGGTCGTGGAAACGGACTTCGTCCGCCTTTTCCGGCTGATCTGGGGCGAGCTGTTCCGGGAGACGCACCGCACCGCCTCGATCCGCCGGATTCTCGCACTGATCCGCGAGTCCGGCGCGTCCTCGGTGATCCTGGGAGGGGACTTCAACACCATCGGGCCGTCGCGGACCATCCGCGCCGTGCGCGAGGAGTACGAGGACACCCTGGGCTACGGCCTGGAGGCGTTGGGTGGGACGTTCCGGAAGATCGATTTTCCCATCAAGCCGCGCATCGACTTCATCTTTCATTCCCGGGACTGGCGCTGCCGGGAATCCTCCATCCTGGGCGCATCGCCCGGCGACCACTATCCCGTGCGGGCGGTCCTCTACCGGACCGGTCCCTAGGCTCCGGCTCGGCCGCTTCGGGAAAGGCCGATCTTTTCGCCGAGCACGCGCAGCAGGAAAAGAGGATTGCCGAGCACGTAGCGCCGGAACAGTCGCCGGGGCTCCAGACGGAGTCGCCAGAGCCACTCCATGCCGTTCTCGCGCATCCATTCCGGGGCGCGCGGCTTGAGGCCCGCGATCCATTCGAAGGCCGCCCCGGCGGTCATGATCACCGGAGGCTGCAACGCGTCCCGGTTCTCGGCGATCCAGCGCTCCTGCAAGGGCATTCCCAGGCCGACCACGAGGATGTCCGCGCCGCTGGCGTTGATTTCCCGGACCACGTCCTGGTTTTCCGGCGAGTCGGTTTCCTTTTGGAAATAGCCGTGCCGGGTTCCCGCGATCTTCAGGCCGGGATTGGCCGCGTGGAGCACGTCCGCCGCGCTGCGGGCCACGCCGGGCGCGTTGCCCAGCAGATAGAGCGAGAAGTCTTTCCGCGCGCAGAAGCGGGCCAGACTGTGCCCAAAGTCCGCCCAGGTCAGCCGCTCCGTGGGGCGATGGCCGAGAATCTTGGCGGCCAGGGCCACGCCGGCTCCGTCCAGCCGGACGATTTCCGCGGCGTTGATGGTTTCGCGCAGGGCCTTGTCCGAGCAGCACAGGTTCAGGGACTGCACGTTCCCGGAGGCGACCAGGAGCCGGGAGCGGGTCCGGACGCTCTCGCCGATGCGTTCGAGAAGCTCTTCGCCCCGCAAGAGGCTGATCTTGACGCCGAGGATGGAAATGTCGCGCGATTCGGGCATGTGGATCGCCGCCTTCGACTAGTTGACGGCGTCCTGGGTGGAAAAGACGCGCAAACGGTCGCGCTGGGCGGCCCAGGTGCCGTTGGCGTACTCCTCGTTGTAGATCCTGCGGGTGCAGGGCCGGTCGCCTTCGAGCATCCCGTGCCGCGCGAATTCGTCGCGGTAGACGTTGATGTAGAGCGTTTCCGGTTTCGTCGTCCGGATCACGGAGAAGGTGTCCAGCTTGTCCCGGTAGGTTTCCTCGGGGTGGGCCACGATGAGGGACATGGCGATGGCGATGCCGTACTTGTGGGCGTTGGCGCAGGTGCGGACGATGTTCCGGCTGGTGATGCGTTTGTTGAAGACCTTGAGCATCTTGTCGCTGCCGCTTTCCGCGCCGATGTACAGCCCGACGCAGCCCGCCCGCGCCATGAGCCGGACGATCTCCTCGTCCGAGGTGGTGTCCGCCCGCGTTTCGCAGGCCCAGGAAATGTTCAGCCCGTCGCGGATGATCAGCTCGCAGATTTCCACGAGGCGCTTCTTGCTCGCGGGGAAGAAATCCTCGCGGAAGTAGATGCCGTCCACCCCGTATGTCCGTTGCAGGTAGTGGATGTCGTCCACGACGCGCTCGGCCGAATGGTGGGTCCAGAGGTTGCCCCAGATGTCCCGCACGGAGCAGAAGGAGCAGCTCATGGGGCAGCTGCGCGAGGTGTTCATGTTGTAGACCTTGCTGACCCCCGCGAAGTTGAACCCGTAGTTGTAGGGGCGGGGCCTGTCCAGGAACAGCTCGTAGTCGGGCCGGGGAAGCTGGTCGAGATCCTTGATGCGCTGGGTGCGGATCATGCTGTGGGAGGGATACTTGCCTTCGACGACGTCGTTGATGACGTATTCCCCCTCGCCCTGGACAACGTAATGCACGCTGTCGGGGATGGAGCCGGGAAACAGCGTCGCATGGGGGCCGCCCACCGAGATCCTGCCCTGGAATCCGGAAGCGTCGATGGCCTCCACCAGGGCCAGGGTGTCGGAAAAGCAGGGCGTGCTGGCGTAGATGCCGATGAAGTCGAATTCGGAGAAGTCCGCGACCATGGCGGTGTTGTCGCAGAAACGGTCCAGCAGCTCGACTTCGTGCCCGGCGTTTTTCAGCATGGAGGAGAGGTAGCCGAGGCCCACGGGGAAGCGCTTTTCGGACATGCCGAAACCGCCGATGACGCCGTCGATCACGGGCCGGGGCATGAGCACGCTGTAAGGCTTGAACTTCTCCAGGAACGGGAATGCCTGTTTCAGCGTGGTCTTCTTGGAGCGGACCTGCGGTTCGCCGGAGTTGATGAGCAGGATTTTCATGTTTCACCCTTTGTTCGGCGCGCGTCTAAACCCGCCCCGTCAATACGCGGTCAATACGCGTTGCTGCCGATCATGCAGACCGCGGTCCTGCAAATGATCTTGAAATCCAGGGCCAGGGACCAGCGTTGCAGATATTCCAGGTCGTACTTGATGCGCATTTCCATCTTTTCGGGCGTGTCGGTTTCGCCGCGGTAGCCGTTGACCTGGGCCCAGCCCGTGATGCCGGGCTTGATCTTGTGGCGGAGCATGTACCCGTTGATGCGGGTGCGGAAATGCTCGTTGAGCTTGATGGGATGCGGGCGCGGCCCCACGAGGGACATGGTCCCCTGAAGCACGTTGAAGAGCTGCGGCAGCTCGTCGATGCTCGTCTTGCGCAGAATCGCGCCGATCCGGGTCACGCGCGGGTCGCCTTTGGTGGCCTGCCGGAACTCGTCGCCCGTGTCGCAGAGGTCGTTGCGCATGGTTCGAAACTTGAAGACGTTGATGGTCTTGCCGTCGAGTCCGTAGCGGATTTGCTTGAAGAGCACGGGGCCGGGCGAGGAGAGCTTGACCAGCAGGGCGACCACGAGCAGCAGGGGCGAAAGCAGGATGAGCATGGTCAGGGAGATGATGAAGTCGAAGAGCTGCTTGAAGGCCAGGTTCACGCCGACGAGCGGTGACTCCCAGAGGGCGATGGCCGAAATGTCGCCCAGGTGCACGCCCCGGCCGGAAATGAGCAGGGCGAAGCAGCTCACGTCGGGCACGAAGAAGACCGAAGCCGTGGTGTCGCTCAGTCCGGCGGTCAGCTTCTTGATCGTTTCGCCCGCGGTCATGGGCAGGGCGAGGTAGACGATGTCGATGCCGTTCTTCCGGATATAGTCCAGAGCCTCGTCCGTGCTGCCGAGATAGCTGAACCCGTTGGACTCGTTCTTCTCGTCGTCGAAAAACCCGCGCAGGGCGATGCCCAGCCAGGCGTTGCCCGTGACCCACTTGCCGAGGCGCGATCCGATGTCTCCGGCGCCGATGATCACGGCGGTCCGCATGTTCCTGCCGTTGCGCCGCAGCCAGCGGAGCGTCATTCGCTTGGCGAAGCGCTCCAGGCAGAGCAGAACCGGCGTGGTCAAGGCCCAGCTGTAGAAGACGACGCGCGAGTATTCATGCGAAATCTTGAAGGAAAATCCGAGGACGATGAAGAAAAGGCAGCTGAGGAGAAAGCCGAAGCAGACGTTCTTGTATTCCGCGAGCAGCGGTGTGCCGCGCCAGATGCGATACGCTCCGACAAGGTCGAGCGTGATCGGGACGACGAAGAAGATGAGCAAGAGCATTGCCGTCTGGTTCGGTATGCTGGATCTTCCAAGATATAAATATGTGATGGCAAAGTATGTCACTATGGCAATAGAGCCTTCCAAAACCTTGTGCATGTAATTCAAAAACGATATTACATCTTTATTTCTCTTGAGCATTACTCATTCCCCCCTGTGTAATGCGCTTGCATCATACATGGAATGAGCAACTACTGTGCCAGTTGTTTGTTGCTGGCGATTAAATTATATTCTCATAAGCCGCTGTTATGTCGTATTGCTGCTGTTACTAAACGCTCCGTTCCTCCCTGTGCATTCTGAAATTCTCGGAGAGATCGAAATTCTCCGACAATGGAGTTCGATTTTTCCGTACCGCCAGATTCTACATCGCTCCGAGCATCCGCCTGAAGTATTCGATGGTAACGGCCAGTCCCTGTTCGAGATTCACCGTCGGCTCCCAGCCCATGACCTCCCTGGCGAGCCGGATGTCCGGCTTGCGTTGCGTCGGGTCGTTTTCCGGCAGGGGCAGGTGCTCGATCCTGGACGAGGAGCCGGTCAGGGCGATGATGCGTTCCGCCAGTTCCAGCACGGTGAATTCGCCGGGATTGCCGAGGTTCACCGGCCCGGTGAAGTCGTCCTTCGTGTCCATGAGCCGGATCAGTCCGCGCACCAGGTCGTCCACGAAGCAGAAGGAGCGGGTCTGCTTTCCGTTCCCGTAGACCGTGATGGGCTCGTTCTTGAGCGCCTGGATGATGAAGTTGGAGACGACGCGCCCGTCGTTCAGGGCCATGCGCGGTCCGTAGGTGTTGAAAATGCGGGCCACCTTGATGCGCAGCCTGTGCTGCCGATGGTAGTCGAAGAAGAGCGTTTCCGCGCAGCGCTTGCCTTCGTCGTAGCAGGCGCGCGGCCCGATGGGGTTGACGTTGCCCCAGTAGGCTTCGGTCTGGGGGTGTTCGGTGGGGCTGCCGTAGACTTCGGAGGTGGACGCCTGGAGAATGCGGGCTTTCACGCGCTTGGCCAGGCCGAGCATGTTGATGGCGCCGTGCACCGAGGTCTTGGTCGTCTGCACCGGATCCGTCTGATAATGTATCGGCGATGCAGGACAGGCGAGGTTGTATATTTCGTCCACTTCCACGTACAGCGGGAACGTGACGTCGTGTCGCATGAACTCGAACTCATTGTTGCACAGCAGGTGTGAGATGTTCTTCTTGCATCCGGTGTAGAAGTTGTCCACGCAGAGCACCTCGTGCCCCTGCTCCAGCAGCGTTTCGCAGAGGTGAGAACCGAGAAAGCCGCCGCCCCCGGTCACGAGAATACGCTTCTTCATTTCCTCTCCTGCGGACGTCGCCGCCCTGGTCGCCGGCCCGGCTTCAAACCCTGGCCTTGAGTCTCATGTCGTGCTTCTTGAGCAGCTCGTACAGCCGCGCCTTGGACAACCCCGATATTTCGCATGCTTTTTCCAGCGAGCCCTCGCTCGCCTCTATGAGCGCCTTGAAATAATGATCCTCGACCCGCTCCACGGTCACGTTGCGGGTGTATTTGTAGTCCGGAAGGGATTCCTTGTCCGCGAGGATGTCTGAAATGTCGATGCCGAGCGTCCCGGACTCCCTGCCGTCGGGGAGAATCGCGTCCATGCGGACATGCGGGTCCGTCACGTTGTTGCGGACGTTGTGCACGCGGATTTCGAGCGGCAGGTGCTGCACCAGGAGCACGTCCTCGTGCAGCGCGCTTTCGATGGAATAATAGACCGCGTTGATGAGTTCGCGCACGTTGCCGGGCCAAGGGTAGTTGGTCATGGCCTTGCGGTAGCAATTGGAAACGGTTTTGCACTGGCCCTTGCGCTCGTCGCAGACGCGCTGGATGTAATGGTCCAGCAGCGCGTTGATGTCCGAGGGGCGGCTGCGCAGCGGCGGGATGTTGATGCTGATCCCGGTGAGCCTGTAGTAGAGATCCTGGCGAAACTTGCCCTTCTCCACCATGGCCTTGAGGTCGCGGTTGGTGGCCGAGATCAGGCAGAAGTCGCTGGTGTATTCCTTGGCCGAGCCGACAG
The DNA here is from genome assembly GCF_000420485.1 of Paucidesulfovibrio longus DSM 6739. Classification (NCBI taxonomy): domain Bacteria; kingdom Pseudomonadati; phylum Thermodesulfobacteriota; class Desulfovibrionia; order Desulfovibrionales; family Desulfovibrionaceae; genus Paucidesulfovibrio; species Paucidesulfovibrio longus. The sequence goes on from NZ_ATVA01000012.1 coordinate 503,502, forward strand.
GGCGGAAGCGGCGGTCCTGAAGCACGCGCAGGAGGGATTTCTGGAGCGAGGGCTTGAGCTCGCCGACTTCGTCGAGGAAGAGCGTGCCGCCGTCCGCAAGCTTGAAGAGGCCTTCCTGCGCCTCGGTGGCGCCGGTGAAGGCCCCCTTGACGTGGCCGTACATGATGCTTTCGGCCAGGGTGTCCGGAATGTTCGTGCAGTCCATGACCAGGAAGGGACCGTCCTTGCGCGGGCTGTTGCCGTGGATGGCCCGCGAGAGCAGCTCCTTGCCCGTGCCGGTTTCGCCGCTGATGAGCACGCTGATCTTGCCGCTGGCCGCCTTGGCCGCCGCGTCCAGGGTGGTTTCGAGCTTGAGGCTGTCGCCAATGATGCCGAACCGCTCGAACTTGCAGCTCTTGCCGAAAGAACCGTTGCCGTTCTTGGTTTCCCGGTAGCGCATGGCCCGCGTGACCGTGATTTCGATCTGGCGGTTCGAGCAGGGCTTGATGAGGTAGTCCCAGGCTCCGTGCATGATGGCGGATTCCGCGTGGTCCGCGGACTTGCTGTCGGAAATGACGATGACCTGGGGATGGCTGGGCAGGGAGAGCAGGTCGGGAATCTGGTCGATGCGTTGCCGTCCGGCAGGAACGGCTTGATGAAGACCATGTCGAAGCGGCTGTCGCGGGCCGTGGCGAATCCGTCGTGGAGCGTTTCGCAGCACATGCAGACGTTGCCTTGCCTTTCGAGCAGGGAGCGTATGGAGGCGCCGCTTTCGGCATCGTCTTCTATGATCAGGAATTGTGCCATAGGGTTGCCTGTTCCGGCTTTCGGAAGGTGTTCGACCTGCGGAGCCGTTGTCCTTCGAAAACGCTTCGTTGTACGGAGCTGTTGAAATGGTATGCGGTAATGTACGTGTTTCTATTCTCCTTTGCTCGCCGACATATCCGAAGTACCGCTCATGCCTGTGGCGTTACAAAAGGTCGTCCTCACGCAGTCTTGTTTTTTCATACATTCTGGAAAATCCAGAATAAGGTGCATAAGATCGTATACAAGCATCGGCGGTCGGCAAGGTCAATCCGGGCTTCCCCCAATTCCGTCGAGAAGAAGGAGGAGCAAAATCGGGATTCTGTCCCGAGGTTCAAATGAGATTTTGTTGTGCGAGGGGGGATTTCGTCGGTCGAATACGGGAAAGCCATGGAATTGACCATGGATTCGGGATGTTGTGGAATGCCCTCATCCCAGGGGGAAACCGGGGGGCTTTCCCGGTTGGGGGGCGTGCGGAATTTGTGCGCGGCAGCGCCTGGGCTCAGCTCTTCTGCGCGGCTTCCAGCCGGAGCACGAGGTTTCCAGCCACTTCCCTGCGATACTCGGCGGATGCGCGCACGTCGCTGATGGGGCGCACTGCTTCGCGCACGCGCCGGGCCGCCGCCGCCAGCGTTTCGCGTCCCAGGGGCCGCCCTGCGAGCTCGGCCTCTGCCGCGCGGCAGCGCATGGCCGTGGGAGCCACGCTGCCGAAGGCCAGCCGCGCTTCGGCGACCAGCCCGTTCTCAAGCCGCAGGCACGCGGCCAGGGAGGCCACGGCAATGGCCAGGGAGCGGCGCTTGCCGACCTTCTCGAAGCGCTGGAGCGTCCCTTCGGGCGGCAGGGGAATGCGCACGGCCAGCACGATTTCGCCCTGCTTCAGGGCCGTGCGGCCCGGTCCGAGCAGAAACTCTTCCGTGGCCAGCGTGCGCGTTTCGCGTTCGGAGGCCAGCTCCAGCACGGCGTCCAGGGCCAGGAGCGGGGGCAGGCCGTCTCCGGCCGGGGAGGCCGTGCAGAGGTTGCCGCCCAGGCTCGCCTGGTTGCGGATCAAGGGGGAGCCGAGCTGGCGCAGGGCCTGGTGCAGCAGGGGAAGGCGCGCGGAAACGGCTTCCTCGTCCAGCAGCGCAGTCAGGGGCGTGGCCGCGCCGATGCGCAGCGCCTCGCCCTGCGCGTCCGCGACGATTTCCACGCCGCGCAATTCCGGAATTCGCTCCAGGCAGCAGATCGGACCGGATTCGCTGCGGGCTCGCCGCCGCACCAGCAGATCCGTGCCTCCGGCCATGGCCTTGGCTTCCGGCTCGGCCAGCAGGGGCCAGAGCTGCGAAAGAGAGGTCGGCAGATGCACGCTCATGCCTCGCCTCCGCTTTGGGGCCGGGAAGGGAGCGGCGCTTCCCCGCGTTCGGCGGCCGCCCGTTCCACCGCCGTGAGAATCCGGCCGTACCCGGTGCAGCGGCAGAGATTCCCGGAAAGCGCCTCGCGGATTTCCTCGCGCGAGGGGTCGGGGCTGCGTTCCAGCAGGTCGGCGGCGGCCACGATCATGCCCGGCGAGCAAAAGCCGCACTGCACGGCTCCGTGCTCGGCAAAGGCGGCCTGGAGCGCGTGGGGGGCCTTGGCCGTGCCCAGCCCCTCGATGGTGGTCAGGCTTCTGCCGTCCAACTGGGCGGCCAGGGTCAGGCAGGAGAGCCGCGCGCGCCCGTCCAGGAGCACGGCGCAGGCCCCGCATTCCCCGGTGCCGCAGCCTTCCTTGGTTCCGGTCAGGCCGAGGCGCTCGCGCAGAAGGTCCACGGCGCGCTCGTCGCCGCGCACGTCCAGTTCCGTGCTCTGGCCGTTGAGTTCGAATCGGATGATCATGTTCTGGCTCCGGAGCGGGGTTGCAGCATCCGCAATACGGTTTCCGGGGAGACGGGCGCGCGGTTCACATGGACGCCGAGGGCGTCGGACAGGGCCGAGGCCACGGCGGGCAGCGGGCCGTTCATGCCCACCTCGCCCACGCCCTTGAGCCCGAAGGGACCGCTGTGCTCGATGGTTTCCACGGCCAGGGAGCGCGTGTCGGGCAGGTCCATGCTCGCCGGGATCAGATAGGTGGACAGATCCTTCGTCAGCAGGCGGCCCTCCGAGGTCTCCAGGCCTTCCATGAGCGCGAAGCCCAGGCCCTGGGCCACGCCGCCCTCGATCTGCTGGTGGTAGTTCTGCGGGTTGAGCACCCTGCCGCCGTCCGTGGCCGCGAGATAGTCGCAGACCCGGACCAGCCCGGTCAGCTCGTCCACCTCCACGCGGACCAGGTGCGCGGCATAGGCGAAGATCAGGTGCGGGAATCCCAGGGCGAATTCCTTGCCCGTGTCCGGCACCTCGCGGGTCACGGGCATGAGATATTCGGACACGCAGATGCGGTCTTCGCGGGGAAGCATGGACGCCAGCGCTTCCAGCGGCAGGTCGCGGCCCGTGGGCAGGTGCCGCACCGCTCCGGGCACCAGGGCGAAGCCGTCCGGCTCGTCGACCATGAGCATCAGCGCGGCGCGGCGCACCAGCTTGGACGTCATCATTTCGCAGGCCTGGATCAGGGCCTTGCCGAAAGTGTAGGTGGTGCGCCCGGCAGAGGCCGATCCCGAAGGATGGGAAGAATCGGTGTCGGGCTGGGCCACTTCGAGCCGCTCCGCGCGCTGGCAGAGCATTTCCCCTGCGATCTGCGCGAAGGTCGCGGCATTGCCCTGGCCCATGTCCGGCACGGCGCTGCGGATCAGGAACCGGCCCTGTTCCGTCAGCTCGATGCGGGCGATGGCGTTGTCCGGCAATCCCCGGCCATAGCCCATGCCGTTGAAGACCGCGGCCAGGCCGACTCCCCGGCGGGTGAAGGCTGGAGCCGCGTCCTTCCAGGCCTTGCGCCCGGTCCAGAGTTCGCTGTCGCGCAGCGTGCGCAGGCATTCGTCCAGGCCCGTGGACGTGGTCAGGCTGACCCCCGCGCCGTTGCGGTCGCCCCGGTGCAGGGCGTTTTGGCGGCGCAGTTCCAGCGGGTCGCGGCCCAGTTTGCGGGCCAGCCGGTCCATCATGCCCTCGAAGGCGAAGCTGGCCTGGGCCACGCCGAAGCCGCGGAAGGCCCCGCCGATGGGATTGTTGGTGTAGACGCACCAGCCCCGGCAATCCACGTGCTCCACGTTGTAGGGACCGGCCGCGTGTTCCATGCCCAGTTCCATGATCTCGCCGCCGAGATGGGCGTAGGCTCCGGTGTCGAACCAGAGGCGGCAGTCCAGGGCGCGCAGGGCTCCGTCCGCGTCCGCTCCCAGGCGGTAGCGCATGCGCGCCGCGTGGCGCTTGTATCCGGCCAGGAAATTCTCCTCGCGATCCCAGCACATCTTGATGGTCCGCCCCGGCAGGCGCAGGGCCGCCAGCGCCAGCAGACACTGCACGGTGGCGCCGTCCTTGCCGCCGAAGCCCCCGCCCAGAAACGGGCTGACCACGTGGACGGTCCAGGGGGACAGCCCCAGGGCGTGGGCCACCTCGAAACGGTCGCGGAACGGAGCCTGGGAGGAGACGGTCAGGTGCAGAATCCCGTTTTCGTCCAGGCGCGCGGTGCCGTTTTCCGTTTCCAGGAAGGCGTGGGCCTGGGCCGGGGTGTGAAACGTCTCCTCCAGGACCACGGCGCAGTCCTTGAGCGCGGATTCGGCGTCGCCCTTGTTGATGCGCGCGGCCAGGAGCACGTTGGAGCCGTGCGCTTCGTGGACCAGGGGGGCGTCCTGGGCCAGGGCCGCGTCCAGGTCCGCGATTACGGGCAGCGGCTCGATGCGCGGCTGGATGAGGTCCAGGGCGCGGCGCAGGATCTCACGGCTCCCGGCCACGACCAGGGCCACGGGATCTCCCGCGTGCCGGATGCGCGATCCGCAGAGCACGGGCATGTCCTTGTGGACGATGCCCTGGCGGTTGGAGCCGGGCACGTCCGCTCGCGTGAGCACGGCATGCACTCCTGGCAGGCGTCGGGCCGCGTCCACATCCAGTTCCCGCAGTTCGCCGTGGGGAATCCCGGCGCGCTTGGCTCCGGCCCAGAGCGTATCCGGCGGGAACAGGTCCGCTGCGAAGCGTTCCTCTCCCGTGGCTTTGGAGAGTGCGTCCAGGCGTGCGCTCGAAGTGCCGATTTCGTAGGGCGCATTGCGCATGAAACTTTCCTTGGATGTTGGGATGGATACCTTCTTTGTGCGCGGCCCCGGCCCTTGTGTCAACACGAGCGCGGCAGGTCAGTTCGCGCAGGCGGCGGGAAGCGGAATCCGGCTGCGTCCGACCAGGCCGCCGCCGACCAGGGCCAGCCCGGCGGAAATCAGGAACAGACCGGAATGGGACAGGCCCGCGTCGAGCAGCAGTCCGCCGATGTAGGGGCCGAGAAAGAGTCCCGCGTCCATGGTCGAAAGGAACAGGTTGGTGGTCAGCCCCCGCTTGCCGGGGTCGGACTGGAGAAAGAGCGTGGATTGCAGCAGGGGCAGGGCCACGCCGATGGCCGCGCCGAATCCCGCGGCGGCCAGCAGGAACGGCAGGGGGGCGCGCACCAGGGAGTAGGAGCCGTAGCAGCCCGCCAGAAAGAGCAGGCTCAGCACCAGCGCGCGCTTCTTGTTCACGCGGTCGAAGAAGCTGTTGCCGAGCAGACGTACCGCGATGGTGGCGCCCGTGCTCACCGTGAAGAACAGGCCCGCGTTGGCCATGCCGATGCCCAGGGCGAAGCCCTTCATGAAGAAGAACAGCAGGGAGGAAGAGAAAAAGACGCAGAGGGCCACGCCGAGGGTCCGACGCACTCCGGGCGCGCGCAGGGCGGTCTTGATTTCGGACAGGCCGGAATTCTTCCCGGCGGGAGGGGCAGCTGCGGCGGCCCGGCGCGCATGGGGGCCGAGCAGGGACATGAGCAGCAGCGCGGGCAGGGACAGGACGGACATCCAGGCGTAGGCGTGCGCGGTCGAGGGCAGGACGCGGAGCAGCAGCTCCATGATCGGCGGCACACAGGCGAAGGGCAGCAGCGTGGCCAGGGTGAAGATGCCGAAGCCTTGGCCGCTGCGCGCGGGCGGGACGAAATGGACCAGCAGGGCGGTCGTGGCCGAGACGAGCAGCACGAAGGCCGCGCCGTGGGCGGCGCGCAGGAGCAGAAGCAGGGGCACCGTCTTGGCCCAGGGGTAGGCGAGCAGGGCCAGGGCGATGACAACCATGCTCCCGCGCATGACGGAGAGGGCGTTGGAGGCGGACAGCCGGGGGCTGATCACCGGCCGCAGGAAGAACGCGGTCATGGGTTCCAGGGCCAGCAGCAGGCTCGCCCAGAACGGCGGAATGCCGATGTTGATCAGGTAGGGATAAAATCCATAGAATACGGCGATGTTGGCGAAGCCGATCAGCGTGGTCAGGCTGAGCGTCAGGAACGGGTAGGTGAACAGGGGCGGTCGCGGCGCGGTCGTGTCGGTCATGGGCCTTCCTCTACGCTTCCCCTACGCCGGATCGCGGCGCATTGCCAGCAGGAACGGCGGAACCGGGCACGCGGCCGCGGCAAAAAAAAGGAGCCGCAAAAGCGGCTCCTCGAATCGACGTGGCGTCCCCAAGGGGATTTGAACCCCTGTTAACGGCGTGAAAGGCCGTAAACAATCAACCGGAAGGTCGCTTACCTCCGTTATTTCAATGGGTTGAAAACGCCATATTCACCACAAAAACCATAGTTGCCGTTGAAAATGACACTTGGGTGACACGCAAAATTTGCCGGAAAGAGAAACGGGGGGGGAATTGGTGCAAGCTCAACAATTTGGTGTTCGGCTCAGAAATAGTACACACACCGGAGTTCGCCCCTGGCTGCGTTGAGCTTGTTGCCGAATTCGGTGTCGGAGGAACCGAGCGGCAGGATGAGCCGGGGCCTCAACTCAATGTCGGACGTGAGCATGTAGGACGCTTCGGGGTTGAGGGAGAGGCTTCGATCCCCGAGGTTCATGATCACGGTCGCTGTCGTGTTCAGGTAGAGGATGTCGAAAGGTTCTTTTTGGGACACGCGGAAATACAGATAGTCCTGTCCGACGCTGCTCCGGTTGTATTCGGACGACACCTTTTTGCTTTTGTTAAGATCGGCGGCGTTTCCCGTGGTCTGATACGTGTCGTACGCCGTGTGGACATAGTCGTAGTAGGTTTCCAGTTGTGAAGCGGTGTACCCCTCCCCGTTGTGGTAATATTCAAGGAGGTAGGTCGTTTCGTCCTCTGTCAGGTATCGTGCGCCAAGAAGAAAGCTCCAGGCGTCGTATGTGTGGACGCTGCGGGTTCCGTCATCGTGGAACACAGTCTTCTCATGGCCCAGCCGGACCGCGGTTTCGCCGTGGATGGCGAAATTGTCGGTGATGTTTGCGGCAAAGTCGAAACCGAGGGACGTATCGTAATGATCGCCAGCCATGGCCATGACGTCCACGTCCACATCGGACAGCAGGAGGTAGAGCTTTCCTCCGTAGAGAACGCTTTCGTCCGATGCCAATCCCGTGTTCGCCCGCTCCCACACAGGAACGACCACCGGTGTGAACGCCAACGTCTGCAACGGGCCGTCGAAACTGAAAATGGCGTCGGCAACGCCCATGACGTAGCCCTCTCGGGTCTGGTCCGGATCGTCCACATCCTTCGGACGGCTGGCGAAGCTCACGGGGTTCCAGGCATATCCCTTGCCCCATTTGAGAACCTTTTTCCCGGCTTCCAGCGTGAATCTCGGGTCCGGCCTCCAGGCGGCCACGCCTTCCTCAAGCATGACCTCCCCGGCCCAATGCTTGTCGTCCTTGAAATACCGTTCCGACGGTTCGTCCGGCTCACTGGCCGCCGACAGGGGCAACTGGCTCCATCCGACGTCGGCGCGCGGGCGGGCATAGAACCCGAACGTTTCGTATTTCACGGAGAGTTCGGGCTTGATTTGGAGCAGCATGTCCGCTTGGAGTTCATCCTGCCGGGAGTTGTAGAAGCGTTGCGCGTAGACCGCAGAATCCCTATTCAGGAGCCGTTCGTACATCCGGAACTCGGCCTGTCCCCAGAACTCGAAGTGCTGTTCATCCGCTGCAGGAATGTCAAAGTCCGCATCATACAGGGGCTCATCCTGGGCAAGGGCCGAAGCCGAGGCAGCCAGGATGAGCGCCAAGCAGAAGAACGGCCCGAGCCATGTACCGGCTTTCGTCATTCCGTTTCCCGCCATCACTGACGAAGGGTTTCTATCCGGGGCAGGTAGTTGAGGGTGAAGACTTCATCCGAAAAGTCTCTGGCCTTCATCGCGGCGAAAATCATCACCGAGAGGTACCCCTTGTGAAGCGGGCTGTCCGTCTCGACAATGGCCGGACGGGCGAATCCGTCGCCGAAGTCGGTCATCTTCTTGAAATGCAGGGTTTTGATCAGCATCCCGGACGCCGCGAGACACTTGATCTCTGTCGGAACCAACCGGTCCTTGGCCACCAGCATCTCCAGCCTGTCGTAGGCAACCTCGTTGGTCTTCGCCTTCAGGCGAAGCAAATAGGCGTCACCGCTTTCCTCCAAGGATTCGGGCGTATATTCGGCGCTGTAGTCTAGGCGCATGATATCGGCATTGTTGAAGATGCCACCCGTCACCGATTGGAGGCTGGTTATCCTGACCGGCTTGGCCACGCTCGGAATGTGGAGCCACATGTTGTCGCCCAGGCGCAAGGTCCCGCGCCCCTTGTCGCTGGAAGGCTCCAGGAAGACGGAGGCCACCATATCCTGGCCTTTCTTGATGGTGTAGAGGACGTATTCCCTTTTGCTCCCGTCCGGCTCGATGTTGATGAGCTTGCGGTAGGATTCGTAGCTGACTGGGGCCAGGTTGCGGTCCACGGCCAGGAGCACTTCCCCTGCATCCATGGCGGAAGCCTGATTGCCGCCGCCCAAAACGAGGCAGACGGCAGCAACGAACAGAACATATTTCAAAGAGTGCATATGCGGTATCCTCATGGGGTTATACGTGGCCGAGCGCATCGACGGGTTCCATCCGGCTCGCCTTCCACGCGGGTTGCAGCGCGGCCAGGGCGGATGCCACCAGGACGATGGCCGACAAAAAGAGCATTTCGCCGGGGTTGATGTCCGGGCGCACGATCAGGTTGTCCATCCGTCCGAAGGAGAAGGCAACTCCCGCCGCCTTGAAGGCCAACAAACCGCCCACGCCCAGAATCAGGCCGAGCGCCGTCCCCAGCACGCCCAGGAGCACGCCCTCGGCCACGAAAAGCGACATGATCGTTCCGGGGGATGTCCCCATGGCGGCAATGGTTCCGATTTCCCGTACGCGCTCGAAGACCGACATCAGCATCACGTTGAGCACGCTGATAAGGACGATGGCGACCATGACGATCTTCACCGTGACCAGCATCAGGTCGATCATGTTTGCGATGTTGGAGAACGGCGACAGCTTGTCCCAGGTGTGCAGTTCGAAGGCGGGCTGGCCCTTCTTGTTCTTGACCTCTCCGAGCGTTGCCGCGAGCGACGCTGCGACAGGCTTCAGCTTGTTGAAATCGGACACCCTGACCACGATTTCCGTGACTTCGCCCGGTTCGTTGCGCAGGAGGCTGCGGGCGTCTTCGATGTGCATGTAGGCGTCCTTGCCGCCCGGTCCCATGAGGTCCTCGATGATTCCGGCAATCTGGAATTCCATGCCGTTGACGGAGCCGTCCTTGTTGGTGGCAACCAGCACCACGGAGTCGCCGGGCTTCATCCCCAGGCTCTTGGCCACCTTTTCGGGAACCACGACCTGGCCCTTTTCGAGCAGTCCCTCGCCGGGACCGGGGGCTCCCTGCTTCATCCTGTCAGCCAAGGCCGTGCAGACAGCCAGCTCCCGTTTCGGATCGACAGCCGAAAGCCTGACGTTGGTGCTTTCCATGTAATTGCTGAGGACCGCACCGAATTTCAGTCTGGGCGCATAGGCTGTCACACCGGGTGTCGCTTCGAGCATTTCCGATATTTTTTGGTATGCCGGCCCTTTCATGTTCAGGTTGAGGGGCATCGTGTCGATGGACGAGAAGTACCCCTTTCGATGGATTTGCAGGTGGCCGATGCTTGAATCTGTGATGATGCCGATCATCATGGACTTGAACGACCCGGCCAGGCCTGAGAACATGACCACCATGCACACGCCGATGACGATGAGCAGAGAGGTGAGGGCGGTACGCCGTTTGTAGCGAGTAAGGTTGCGCAGGGCGATCTTAAATATATTACGCATGGTCTTTTCCTCCCTGGTACAGCGGGTTTCCGTTCAGCAACCTGCCGTCCTCGATGCCGTGCACCACGTCGGCGTGTTCAACGATGCGCGGGTCGTGCGTGGAGAAGACGAAGGTGGTCCCGTAGGTGTCCCGCATCTTTTTCATCAGGTCGATGATCTTGTGGGCCGTGTCGTGGTCGAGGTTCGCGGTAGGTTCATCCGCCAGCACAACCTTCGGGTTGGTCACCAGCGCCCGGGCCACTGCCACGCGCTGTTTCTGGCCGCCCGAAATCTGGTCCGGTCGCTTATCCTTCTGGTCGGTCATGCCGACGGCTTCCAATACGGCCATCACACGTTCACGCCGCTCGGCTGCGGGCGTCCGGGAGATCATGAGCAAGGGGTACTCTATATTCTCGTACACGCTCAGGACCGGGATGAGATTGAACGACTGGAAGATGAAGCCGAGATGCTCACCACGAAAATGCGCCGCCTCCTTCTTGCCCAGGGTGTCCACCCTGGTGCCGGTCACTCGGACCTCCCCGGACGACGGTTTGTCCATGCAGCCGATGATGTTCAGCAGCGTGGTCTTGCCGCTGCCCGAAGGCCCGACGAACGTGACGAGTTTTCCTGTTTCTATAGAGACGGTGACCTGTTTCAGGGCTTCGGTTTCGACCTCTCCCGTCAGGTATTTTTTCGAAATGCTGTTCAGTTCGATCAGCGACATGGTTTTCTCCTGTATGCATGGCCCAAGGGCATTCCCCGGCCATGCCGTTAATCCCGTTCCGGTTTTCCTCCGGTCATTATCCCAAATCCGGGCCTGTGGCCTCCGTAATCTCGAATCGCCTGGATCAACCCGGAAAACTGATTCGGCCGCAACACTCTTTTCTCATGGAGCAGGAGACAAAGGACCTCGTCTTTCATGCCGCCCTGGTTCGCAAGAATCTTTTGCTGGATGGTCCGAATCGCCTTTTCATCCGCAACCGATTCGGTCAGCAACTCAAGCAACTGCTTTCGTAACTGCATCGTTTCCCGGCGGATGCGATCGGTGTTGGTCTTGAAGACCTGCACATAGGGTTCCAGCGCCTTCCATTGTTCGGGAGTCACCTGGATTCCTTCATACCGCGCTCTAAGAAGTTGGTCTTCCGAGCGACGGGGCATTTCTGGCGACGCCGGATATTGTCCTTGAAGATATTGCATGCCCCAGAACAGGACAAAGGCGATGTTCAACCCCACAGACAAGGCCAGCAAGGACCGCTTTAGGTAATGCATGGTTACAACCTCCCCCCCTCGTTGAACCCGGCCAGCACCGCGGCCTCGATCGACCCGCTGGGGGCAGCGCTCAGGGACGCGAAGACCACATTCTCCCTCGGCATCATAGCCCGATCCGAGCCCGATTCACCATGGCTGTTCCACCCGAGCAATCCTCCCAGAAGCAGACCGATCGCCAAGGCGGATGCCGTGGCGGTCGGCCCCAGCCACCTACGGGCAATCGCCCGGAAGCGGCTCGTGTCACGGGCATCGAAATACTCTCGTGAAGCCCGGGCCATGATCCGGTATTCCAGGTCGCCCGGCATCTCCGGGGTGCCCGGAGAGGCAAGCGGTGCGTCCAACGCCTCCAACTCGGCAAGGTGGGCGCGGCAGGCCGCGCAACCGTCGAGATGGCGTTTCATGTCCCACAGCTCCCGCCCGGACAGTTCACCGTCCAGGTAGGCAGAAAGACGTGTATGGCAGTTTCGGCAAAGCATGTGTGTCGACCTCATTTTTATTAAACGATCCAAGTTCGGAAAACCCCCGCCTTCGATCGAAAAAAGTTCAGCGTGATCCCAGTTTCTCCCGCAACGCCTCGCGTCCCCTGGACAGCAGCCGCTCGACACCCTTCCGCGACGTTTCAAGAACCACGGCCATTTCATCATAACCGAGCCCTTCGTAGTATCGAAGCACGACGGCCATGCGAGGTCTGGGGGGAAGGGAGTCCAATGCCCGGCGCACGCGGGCCGCGTTCTGGCTCGTCATCAGCGCCTCCTCCTGTCCGGGAGACGAGTCGGCCAATTCCGGATAGTCGTCCGCCTGTACGGGCTTCTCCCTTTTGGCATGATCCAGGCAGAGCCGGGATATGATGACGTGGAAGAACGTCTTGAAGCGTGCGGTACGGCGATAGCGGCCCGACGCGACAAGCAACTTGATGAAGGCGGCCTGAACAATATCTTCGGCCTCGTCCCTGGATCCAATGAAACGATAGGCCACGCCCCAGGCCCAGGACTGGTGCCTGCGGACGAGTTCGCCGAAGGCCTGCCGGTCCCCGTTGCCCGAGGCTTCCAGCAGGGCTTCGTCCGGAAGTTGCGATCGGGACCGATCAGGCAATCCACCGCCTCCTGATGTTTCGAAGGCTCGCCCAGAACAGCGCCGCACAGAACAGGCCGAGTACAGGCAAGTCCAGGTACCATGGCAGGATGTGGCCGCCATGGACAGCGCCATGCAGGACGTCGGCCCCGTAGGTCAGGGGCAGGACGTAGGACACGGGTTGAAGCAGGGCGGGCAGCCTCTCGATGGGAAAGAAGAGCCCGCACAGGAATATCATGGGAAAACGGAAGAAGTTGGAAAAGGTCTGCGCCTCGAACACCTCGCTGACGGCCACTGCGATGAACAGTCCCTGAAACGTGGAGGCTACGGCGATGAGAATCACTGCGGGGATGAACTGCGCCCAGACGATCTGACCGAGGTCGGCCAGGAACAGGGCCATGAGCACCGGCACGAAGGCGTTGCACACGCCGAAAAAGATCGCTCCGCTCGTCTTGGCGAGCATCAGCAGCTCAAAGGACATGGGGGCCAGCAACAGCCGTTCGAAGGAGCGATTTTTCTTTTCGAAGGTCACCGTGACCGCGAGCATGGAGGTGGTGCCGAACAGGATGGAGATGGCCACCACGCCGGGAAGCAGCTGCGGAATGCTTTCCAGCCCGCTCCCGGAGCGGATGAAGAACATGGCCGTCCACGCCAGGGGGAAGATGATGCCCCAGCTCACGTTCGGCGGCTTCAGGTAGTAGGTGCGCATGTCTTTTGCCAATATGTTCCAGAAGGCGATCAGCTTGTTCATTTCTTTCCCCCCTTCATTTCCTTCTCGTGATGCATGGTGCCGGATTCTATGCCCGTTATCTGCACGAAAACATCCTCAAGCGAGAGGCGCACCCGCCGCGCCTCCGTGACCGTGAATCCCTGTTCCTCGATTCGGCGCACCAACGGCCCCACGTGCACGGGGGAGTCCGATTCCACACGGATCGAATGTTGCTCGGGGGGCGAGATGACCAGCGAGGGGAAGGCCTGGATCAACCCTTCATGAAGTTTTTCCGTCAAGGCTTCCTGGCAGTTGATTTCGAGGACATGTCGTCCCTGCAGGGGCTGGATCAGATGTTCCACTGAGTCGATGCCGACGATGCGCCCGGCAACGATGAAGGCGATGCGGTCGCAAAGCCGTTCGGCCTCCTCGATGTAGTGAGTTGTCAGGAAAATGGTCGTCCCGGCGTGGTGCAGGTCGGCCACGAGCTGGCGTATCTGGCGTCCGCTGGCCACGTCGATGCCCGTGGTGGGTTCGTCGAGAAACAGGATGTCCGGACGGTGGATGATGCCCGCCGCGATGGTGAGCTTCCGCTTCATCCCCTTGGAGTACCCGCCGAACTTTCGGTCGGCCGCCTTGGTGAGGTCGAAGTCGCGCAGCAGCGCCTTTGCCCGCGCTCGGCGCTCGTCCTTCCGGATGCCGTACAGCGATGCGCAGAAACACAGGTTCTCGAATCCGGTCAGCTCGGGGTAGAGGTTGCTCTCGTCAGGGACCACCCCGATTAGGTGCTGGGCGGTCCTGGGTTTTTGGGTGCAATCGACGCCGCACAGGTGAATGGTCCCGGAATCCGGGCGGGCCAACCCGGTCAGCATGTTGATGGTCGTGGTCTTTCCCGCCCCGTTCGGCCCGAGGAATCCGAACAACTCCCCCCGCTCCACGGCGAACGACACGCCGTCCACGGCCTGCACGCCATCGAACCGTTTGCTCAGGTTCTCGACCACTATGGCTTCATTCTTCATCAGGATGTACCTCCCGAACCGATTCTTGTTTCAATCTGCTCTTTACCGTATTCATCAAACCCCCGAAAACCACTGATGCAACAGTTTGGCGCACAACCCGAACAGGAGCAGGCTAAACAGCAGCCTGACCGTCCGGCCCGTCAGCCGGGCATTCATGAGCCGCGCCCCGGCCTGACCGGCGATAAAGGCGACCACCGCCGCAGGCAAAAGGAAATACCAATCGACCTCCCCCATGGAAGCGTATCCCATGAACCCGGTGAGCGAGGAGAAGCAGACGATGAAGGTGGATGAAGCGGCAGCGGTCTTGGTCGGCGTCTTCAGGGCGAAGATCAGCAGGGGAACGATGAAAACCCCGCCGCCGATTCCAAGCAGCCCGGCCATCAAGCCGGTGACCGCGCCGATGGTCGCCCCGCCGATGATTTTTGTTGCTTTTGCCCGTTCAACCGTTCGGTTGTCGCCTTTGGGTGAAAATAGCATGCGTATCGCCGCCAGAAAGAGAATGACGGCCATGATCATCAGGAACGGTTTCGTCTCGATTCGGGTGTTCAGGTAAGCGCCGAGCGGCGCGGCCGCTGCGGAAAATAGGATCAGCGGGATCGAAAGGGAGAAATCGACCATCCCCTTTCGCGAATAGGCGTACGCCGCCGACCCCGCCGCCGTGAGGTTCAGGAACAGGGATGCCGCAGCCGCCTGGGCTTTCGCCATACCCAGGAGCACGAACAGCGGCGAGAAGACAAGCCCGCCGCCGAGGCCGACCATGGTCAGCAGGAGTGAGATGAGAAATATGCTCGCAAGCAGGACAACGGGAACAGTCATATGCGATCCTTGACGATGTGTTCAGGTGATTGTTTGCGGCAGGTCGGGGACTCGTGCCCACCTAGATGGTGTACCGTTTCAATCTGTTGATCGGAAAAAGTCGTATCGCGACCGCTTCGGCATTTCTGCCGTACCGACCGAATTGCTCCCCAGGCAATCTTTCGGCACGAGTTGCGGGTTTCTCCACAGGTTGTCTATTCATACCATTTCACAACAAATTTGGCATGCTGAACACCCCGTTCGCGAGGGACCGCAATTCCGTCATGGTCTGCCGGTTAATCCCGTAATGCACGAAATAGCCCTGCTTGTCCGCGACCACGAGGTCCGCATCCCTCAGGATGCGCAGGTTCTGGGACACAGCCGACGGAGTGATGCCCAATCTTTTTGATAAGGCGTTCACGCACAAAGGCCCGCCTTTCAGCAGCTCCAGTATACGTATGCGAGTGCCGACCGAGAGGACTTTGAACATACTGGCTTGTTTTTCAAAATTGACCATAGCTTCCTCAATATGATTAAGAATCCATGCATATACTTATTTAAGAATGGCGTAAAGTCCACCATTCCCAACAATGGTCTTGCCGAGGTTTGCGCCTTCCCCCATCCTTTGGACCACTGAGCGGTCATTTTAAGGTGGAGCCCGGCGTCCGAGTTCGAGCCTCCGAGGAGGCGATTTGCCGTATC